>JAGHCO010000033.1 GCA_021160405.1 Candidatus Aerophobota bacterium | reverse complement strand
ATTTTGGAGAAGGTAGTTAATTTGCCTTTTTATGATTTTGATATAATATTAATAAAATTAACAAAGGGATTGTAAGTTAAAATGACTGGTATAATTCTTGCTGGAGGAAAAAGTCGGCGGATAGGAAGAAACAAAGCCTTACTTAAGATTGGAGGAAAACAGGTTATAAAGTTAATTGTAGAAAAACTAAAAGTTGTTTTTGATAATGTCCTTATAGTTGCTAATTCCTCTTTTGATTATCAGTTTTTAGGGGTAAGAGTAGTTGAAGATATAATCTCTAAAAAAGGACCTTTGGGGGGAATTTATACGGGGCTGTTGATATCTCAAAGTAAATATAACTTTATCTGTGGCTGTGATATGCCTTTTTTGAGTTTAGATTTGCTTAAGTTCATGATCTCAGAGATAAACGATAATGATATTGTTGTGCCTGTGGTTAAAGGATTCCTTGAGCCTTTGCATAGTATTTATTCCAAAAGATGTCTGCCCGCTGTAAGATTTCATTTAGAATCTGAAGATTTAAAGGTAAAAAATTTCTTTCCCGAAGTTAAATGTAGGTATCTTCCTGAGACTAAGATAAAGAAATACGATCCTGAGCTGCTCTCTTTTTTCAACTTAAATACCCCTCAGTTGCTGGAACTAACAATTTCTGAAAAGAATAAGCTCACTCTTGCAATTTGAATAATATTTGCTAAAGTTATTTTTATAAATTCTATACCAAAGGGGAATAGAAATGGAAAAACTGATTATTTCCTCATCTCCTCATATCAGAGATAAGATTACTGTAACTAAATTAATGTGGGGAGTAATAATTGCCCTTTTACCAGCAGCAGGATACAGTGTTTACCTTTTTCGCTTAAGGGCTGTTGAACTTATCCTTACTTGTGTCTTTTTTAGTATACTCTCTGAATATCTGTTTTTAAAGTTAAGGAGGAAAAAAATTCCTGGAGAGCCAAGCGCCGTCGTCAGTGGTCTTTTGTTAGCTATGGTTCTTCCACCAAGTTTGCCTCTTTGGGCTGCTGCTTTGGGGGCAGTTTTTGCTATTATTATTGGTAAACAGATATTTGGAGGATTGGGATACAATATCTTTAATCCAGCTCTTATAGGGAGAGCTTTTTTAATGGCAACTTATCCTGTTTTAATGACAAGCTGGATTGAGCCTTTTACCTTAGATGCAGTTACTACAGCTACTCCCTTAGGTTTAATGAAGTTTCAGTCCCAATCCACTCCTATCCTGCAGCTTTTCTTAGGTAATGTTAGTGGTTCTTTGGGAGAAACCTCAGCTCTTGCTCTTCTTGTGGGAGCTACCTATCTTCTTGCTCGAAGGTATATAGACTGGCGAGTTCCCCTATCTTATCTTGGAACAGTAGCTATTTTTAGTACAATAGCTTATTTAATTCGTTCCTCTTATGGTTCTCCTTTATTCCATTTACTTGCCGGTGGCCTTATCCTCGGAGCTTTCTTTATGGCTACTGATCCGGTAACTACACCTATATCCAAACGTGGTAGGATTATTTTTGGAGTTGGAGCTGGCATCTTGGTAATGGTAATTCGTTTGTGGGGAGGGTATGCAGAAGGAGTAATGTTTTCTATTATATTTATGAATGCCCTAACTCCTCTTTTAAATCGCTATGTAAAACCAAAAGTTTTAGGGAGTAAATAATTGAAAAAATCTACCCATATGATTCTTACCTTATCTATTGTAGGAATAGTTTCTGGGGCAGTTTTAGCTGGCGTTTATCAGTATGCTCATCCTCTAATAGAGAAAAATAAAGAACAGGCTCTACAGAGGGCTATTTTTGAAGTTCTACCAGATGCAAAAAGTTATGATACCATAACCAGGAAAGGAAAAGTAATTTACAAGGGACTTGATTCCTCAGGTAAACTTGTAGGTTATGCTATTATAGGTGAGGGAGCAGGGTATCAAGGAGTAATAGAAATTATGGTTGGTATAAAGCCCAATTTAAAAAACACTATAGGGATAGAGATTTTGGAATCAGTGGAAACGCCTGGATTGGGAGCAAAAATTACCTCCCCTTCTTTTAGAGCTCAGTTTCACAATCTTAAGACTTTACCTTCAATAAAGCTGATAAAAAATAAGCCCCCTTCTAAACCTAATCAAATTCAAGCAATCACTGGGGCTACTATTTCCTCCCGAGCAGTGGTAGACATAGTAAATAAAACTGTCAAACAGGCAAGGGAGATACTCTCTCCTTCTTAAATTATTTTCTTTGGAAGACTATTTTCCCATTAACATTGTTTACAATAACTTCATCTCCCTCTTTAAATTCTCCTTCCAGCAGTTTAATAGCTAAGGGGTCAAGGATTTCTCTTTGAATAGTTCTCTTTAAGGGACGGGCACCATAAACAGGGTCAAAACCTTTTTCAGCGATAAATTCCTTAGCTTTGTCTGTAAGGGATATACGGATTTTCTTCTCATTAAGTTGGGTTCGAAGCTGTCTGAATTGTATATCAACTATCTTTTTTATTTCCTCCCTACCTAAACGGTTAAAGATAATAATCTCATCAATTCTGTTTAAAAATTCTGGACGAAATTCTGACCTTAGAGCTTCCCTTACCTTCTCTTTAATTTCTGAGGATTTAGTAAGCTCCTCAATCCATCTACTTCCTACATTGGAGGTCATTATGATTACTGTATTTTTAAAATTAACCACTCTTCCCTGTCCATCAGTTAATCTGCCATCATCCAGTATCTGAAGTAAAACATTAAATACGTCAGGATGGGCTTTCTCTATCTCATCAAATAGGATAACTGTATAGGGTTTTCTTCTAACAGGCTCGGTAAGCTGTCCTCCTTCCTCGTAGCCTACATATCCAGGGGGAGCACCAATTAATCTGGATACAGTATGCCGTTCCATGTATTCACTCATATCCAATCTAATCATAGCTGCCTCATCATCGAAGAGAAACTCAGCTAAAGCTTTAGCTAACTCTGTTTTCCCTACCCCTGTAGGCCCTAAAAATATAAAGGAACCTAAGGGGCGATTTGGATCTTGCAATCCTGCCCTGGCTCTTCTTATAGCATTGGAAACCGCTCTTATAGCCTCATCCTGCCCCACAACTCTTGTTCTTAATCTTTCCTCCATTTTTGTTAGTTTTTCCGTTTCTCCTTCCATAAGTTTAGTTAAAGGAATTCCTCTCCACTCTGAGACAATTTCTGCAACGTCCTCTTCTCCTACCTCTTTCTTAAGCATTCTCTCCCCCTTTTGGAACTCTTTTAATCTTTGATTTTCCTCATCTAAAGATTTTTTAAGCTCCAACATTTTTCCATAGCGAAGCTCGGCTGCCCTATCCAGATTTCCCTCTCTTTGTGCTCTTTGATATTCTCCTCTGCATCTTTCTATCTCTTCCTTAACTTTACTTATTTTTTGGATAATTTCCTTCTCTTTTTGCCAGTGCACTTTAAGTTTGGTAGATTTTTCTTTAAGATTAGCTAAATCCTTTTCCAATTTATTTAATCTATCTTGAGAAACCTCATCTTTTTCTTTCTTTAAGGCTTGTTTTTCAATTTCCAATTGCATTATTTTGCGCTCAATTTCATCTATTTCTGTTGGTCTTGAATCTATCTCTATCCTTATTCTTGCAGCAGCCTCATCAATAAGATCAATAGCCTTATCGGGCAAAAATCTATCGGTTATGTAACGATGGGAAAGATTAGCTGCTGCTATTAGAGCAGAATCCTTGATTCTTATCCCATGATGAACTTCGTATTTTTCTTTTAGCCCTCTTAAGATAGCTATGGTATCCTCTAAAGAAGGCTCTCTTACTAAAACCATTTGAAATCTTCTCTCTAAAGCAGCATCTTTTTCTATATATTTTCTGTATTCATTAAGAGTAGTAGCCCCTATGCAGCGAAGTTCTCCTCGAGCTAAGGCGGGCTTAAGCATATTAGAGGCATCTACCGCTCCCTCTGCTGCTCCTGCCCCCACTACTGTGTGAAGTTCATCAATAAATAAAATAATCTGTCCCTCTCTTTGTTTTATCTCTTTTAATAAAGACTTAAGACGGTCCTCAAATTCTCCTCTGAATTTTGTTCCTGCTACCAAGGCCCCCATATCTAAGGCAAGAATTCTTTTCCCCTTTAGTGTTTCAGGAATATCTCCAGCAATAATTCTTTGAGCTAATCCTTCTACTATGGCAGTCTTTCCTACTCCAGGTTCTCCAACCAATACTGGATTGTTTTTGGTTCTCCTTGATAGAATTTGGATAACTCTTCTTATCTCTTTATCTCTGCCTATTACAGGATCAAGATTACTTTGAGATGCCAGTTGGGTTAGATCTCTGGTAAAGCGCTCCACAGCCTGATATTTATCTTCGGGGTGCTGGTCAGTTATTCTCTGAGTTCCTCTAATTTTTACCAGAGCTTTTAGAACACTGTCCTTGGTTACCCCTTGTGTTTGAAGTATTTGGCTTGCCGGACAGCTTTCCTTCTCGCAGATACCCAGTAACAGATGCTCTGTGCTTAAATACTCATCCTTTAAGTAATTAGCTTCCTTTTGAGCAAGATCAAAAATTTTCTTTAAATCTGGAGAAATATATATCTGAGATATCCCTTCTCCCGTAACCTTAGGTAGTTTATTTAACTCTTCTGTTAGCTGTGATACTATTAAATTTGGATTTGCCTCTAAGCTCTTAAGGAGAGATAATACAACTCCATCTTTGTCCTCAACTAAGGAAAGAAGCAAATGTTCAGGAAGAATTTGCTGATGATTCATCTCCTCAGCTATTTGCTGGGCTCTTTGAATTCTTTCTTGAGTTTTTATAGT
>JAGHCO010000240.1 GCA_021160405.1 Candidatus Aerophobota bacterium | reverse complement strand
ATTTTTCAAATCTTGTTTTGCTTTTTCGTCTATTTTGCTTGCAAAAATATAAAATTTTGCTTTTATTCGCTTGGGTATGTTATAAGATACATGGTAATTGGAAGCAGTAAAGTAAAATTCCGCCGGTGCTATTAACACTTTCATACTCTACCTCTTTCCCTTAATCTTTTAATCTTTTTATCTTTTCCTTTAGTCTCTGCTTCTCATCTCCCTTCCTTATCTCTCTTCTTTCTTTACTTTCAAAAACGAGCCATGGAACTTTGACTAAGGCTGGGATGTGGACGTATGGTGGATGCTCGTATATTCTTATTAGAAATGGAAAGGCCCATTCTCCGAAAGCTTCTCCATAGTCGGCTGTTATAACTGTTTTTCCTTCAGGCTTTTTCACGAGTTTAAGAGCATACGGTATAACGAGCTTGAGATTTCTTTTATAAGCTTTATATACTGTTTCTATATCTAAATTCCCTTTTTCGACTTCTACGAACGGATTTAGAGGGGTTCCTGAGAGAGCCAATTTTATTGGATCCCTAACATCATCAGGATCGCATATCCGATGGATAATATCAAAATCTTTAATAAATGGATAATGAGGTTGCATAAAATGAATTATCAATCTCTTGTCAGGGTAGCGATTTCCTATATTTAATGCAGCTTTTGCGACATCTCTTGGTAAAACTGTTCCAAATTCTTCATTCCAAGCAAATTTCCAAACTGATATAATTTTATAGAAACAGTTTTTACAGAATAAATCGACATACGGATTTGATGTTATGTAAACCGTATCGTTGAACTTACGACCTACGAAATTTTCTCGCAGAAATTGCGGTGTTCGTGATGCCCTCGATATTTCGTATTCGCAATTTAAACCTGTAACTTCTACGAAAGTATCATATCTACAGGCATCTAAGATTATTAGATTGTCCCAATCTTCTTCCATGACAAAAACACCTTTGTTCGGGAGCATCTTGTAATAACGCCCAACTATGTGGTGAATTACCCTACCTTTCCACCAGTGTTTGTCTTTCCAGTTTTTCGATATTTCGCTGATGATATGTCTTAATTTTGATGTTCTAAGTTTCATTTTTCCACCAACTTAGCGACAATTGTTGTGCCATAAAATATAGGATTAATAAGTATATGCCAGATGAATATAAACTGCCTCCTCATCCTTAAACGCTCAAGTATTTTACCTAGCTTGCTTTTTGGTTTTGTATTAGAGAAATGATCGATCATAATCTCCACGATCTCTATCTCTAAGTTCTTATCAACTTCAAATCCCAAGTTTTGAAGTATTTTGCACCACTCAGCTCTGGACTTTATGTTTATATGTGTTGGATCCTGTTTGGCAATTTTATTTCTGTGACTTGGTGTAGTTATAAACAAAACTCCTTTTGGTTTTAAAATTCTTTTTGCTTCAATAAAGAACTTCTCTGGGTTTTCAAGATGCTCTACCACTTCAAGAGCTGTTACTAAATCAAAAGAATCATCTCTAAATGGTAAGTTTTCTGCGGAGCCTAAAACAAGATAAGTCAACCCCGAAGAGGTAAGAGCGTATTTGCTTATATCAATTCCATATGCATTCACACTAATTTCTCTAAGCGCTTCGACTAAGAAGCCTTTTCCACAACCGACATCTAAAACTCTTTGAGGTCTAAAGATGGAGTTTAAACCTATTGCTAAATCTTTAAAAAAAGGATACATACATTCTTTGTGTCTTTCTTGACCCTCAAAATAGTCTTTATCGTAGACTGTATCCATCCAAAAACCCCCTCCTTCTCGCCATCATGAGCCTATAATTATAGACGAACACAGGAAGCCCTTTGATCCCCATCCTTCTAATGCAATCCAAACAAGCATAGGTTGAAGCTATTAGAGCTTTAATGTGGTATAATGCTGAAGAGAAATTTTCATCTCCTACATTATATTTTATATATAATTTTTGCAAACCAATTCCATCTCTGTATGCTTTCTTTTCATGAATTTCAATTGATCTAGGTATGTTATGAAATATTTTTATGTCCGGATTATACAATAATTTCTTTCTATATTTATATAATCTATAAAAAAATTCTTGATCCTCACAACCAATATCGAAAGTCTCGTCGAAATATCCAACATCGTCAAATACGTCTTTTTTTAACATTAAATATGAAGTCGTTCTTGGAGGACGATACCCCCAATTCTGAGTAATTGTTAGTGGAACCTCATAGGGTCGTGACAAATAAGTTCCCAGTGGTGTATTTGGAAATAAGAGCTTTCCCCACACGCCATCTACTTTATAATTTACAAGAGATTCGTAAGATTTTTTTAGGGTCTCTGTATCAATCAAAAAAACATCGGCATCCAAAAACACGATTAAGTCTCCTTTAGCATGTTTAACACCTAAATTTCTTGCGTAACCAAATCCTCCTTTCTTTTTCTCTTTTATAACTTTAGCTCCATAACTTTTAGCAATTTCTACAGTCCTATCGGTCGAATTCGCATCAACCACGATTACCTCAAAATCCTTATATGTTTGATTGTATAGATATTCCAAGCATTTGCCTATATTTTTTTCTTCGTTCTTTGTAAGGATTATAACACTTATCAACTAATCACCTCTATAAGTTTATTAAACACCTCTTTAAATTCTTTTGCTCTCTTTTCTGGCTTAAACTCTTCTGACTCCTTTTTATACATCTCGGACATCTTCTCTCTTATTTCGATGTCTGTTCTGGAATACTCCACGATGCCTTCAAAAATTCTGTCGAGCGGTTGTATAAATCGGTTACCCTCATAATTTAGACAGAACTCCCTTTTGATTTGACTCTCCACCCTCTCAACGATCTCTTTTGTCCCCGTCATGGTTGAAACAACAACTGGCAGACCCGCTCTCATAGCTTCTAATGTTGCTACTGGATAAGCCGAGCATCTACCAGCATGAACGAATAGACTTGCCTTCTCAAAGACTTCTGAAAGTTCCTCAACGTAGCCCAAAACTCTGACACCATTAACGCTCTCATACTCTTTTGGATGACCTTTTCCGACTATCCACAACTCTAATTCAGGAAATTCTTTTTTTGCATGTTTAAACTGCTCAACAAGAATATCCATCCCTATGCTGTATCTTGGCTGTCCAACTGAAATTATAATGTTGGATTCCAAGTCAGGCTTAACTTTACCGAGTTTCACGAAATTCTCCTTTGATATTGGCGGTCTTGCGATTTCTATTGGCACATCAATAACCCTCTCGGCATACTCCTTAACCATTGGAGATACTGATATCGCTCCATCCAGACATCTCGCGGAAATTCTGTGAATCAGAGTTTCAGCAAAAGAGTAGTGTGGCTGCCTCTCAACGAGGTTTATAAAAGTCTCGTCTGCTAAAAGCCCTATCACCTTTATGTTTTTGTTCTTTCTCTTCTTTAAGTATGCTGGGAAGAGGGGCATCCCGCCTTCGAGCAGATAAACATCGTAATCAGGAAGCTCTTTCGCCCTTTTGAAAGCCTCAATAAACCTTCTGAATCCATTGAATTCTTTAGTGTAAGCAGGCATAAATTCTGCGTTTATTGCAT
>JAGHCO010000116.1 GCA_021160405.1 Candidatus Aerophobota bacterium | reverse complement strand
CACGCATGCTAACCGTTGAGACAAGTGCCGGTCAAATTGAAGAGGAAGACATTGATTTATGGACATCGGGTATACAGATACGTTGTCAGGACGGTCAAGCTCAGTTTCATTTGATTTCTTCCAGAAAAGTTGGCCCAGCTACAATTGCAGTGCACTATGAGACTATCACTCAGTCAAAAACAATTTACTTTATTCCTTATCTAAGAACACCTCTTTTAGTTGGAACAGGAGAGCTAACCTTAGAATATGGTCATACTAAAGGGGATTATCTTGCCTCTGATTATCAGCTACCCGAGAAAGAAGGATTTTCTTACCGGAAAAAGCTGGGCTTCTTCTTTAAAGGGAAAATAGGGAAAGATAAAGTTCTTACCCTGGGGTATAATTCAAAAAATAAAGATAAAGAAGGTTTATTTGAAACTTTGGATTCATCTGATGAACAAGAAGGTTATTCTATCTATGGGGATTCCAGTAAAATAGAATACGAATCTCAATCTAAAAGCAACATCTATATTAAACTGGAGGATAAGCATTCTTCTATTCTGTGGGGAGATTACAAAATTAATGCTTCTCAGATGAAACTAAGTAAGTATAGACGGAGTTTCAATGGGTTCCTTGCTCAAGGAAGGAAAGGCTGCGCTGAAGCAAACCTCTTCCTTTGTCCTTTTAGCTATACCTTATATAGAGATGAGATAAGAGGTCAGGGTATATTTGGGTACTACTACTTAAATAAAGCACCGATTTTCCAGGGTAGCGAACAAGTATTTTTGGAGGTAAGAGATAAGGACCATCCGGATGAGATACTGAGTCAAAAGAAGATGCAAAGAGATAAAGATTATGAGATAGACTATGATCTGGGATCACTTATGTTTAAAGAGCCTATACCTTATGAGGATGCTCAAGGAAATCCTGTCTATATTGTGGTGGATTATTATATTGAAGGAGGAGCAAAGAACAATTGGACTATTGGGGGAAGTATAAAAGGCCAGATTGCAGATAAAATTAAAATACAAACTAACTTAATTAAGGAAGAGATAGCCAATACTGAATTTCTAATGCTGGGAGGGATGACTACCTTGTCTTTAGCTCATCAAGCTAATGTTCTCCTGGAAGCAGCCAAGACAAAATCAACCTCTAAAATAGAGAATACTCATCAAGAAGGGTTAGCCTGGCAGACAAGTCTTACACAAAAAATAACGAATAAAACTAATTTGAAAGGGTATTATCAGGATGTGGGCAAAGGCTTTGGCAATCCTCAAGCTAAAGAGTTATCTGCCGGGACATACAAATATGGACTAACAGTGAATACCAAATTTAGTTCTAATTTAAGTTTAAATCTGGATCACTTTCGACAAAAAGAAAAGAGGAGTGATAAAGATTATCGGCAATCCACTTTATCTTTGCGGCATAAGGAAAAAACAATCTCCGCTGAGTTTTCCCTCATTTCTGAGCATTCTGAGGCCGGGTATAAGCCATCTAATACTGTCAGCGAATCTATTTTTTCTAAATATAATCTCTCTGAGCTTACCTTGGCCCAATTTAAAATGAAAACAAAAATGGATAAAAAATATTCCTTATTTACCCAATACCAGCAGGCTTTAAATAAACCAGATTTTTCCTCTATAGATATAGGTGTTGACTATCAGGTAAGTGATGTAACAAAAAGTTATTTAAAACTAAAGCGCTCTTTCTTTCCAGATAAATGGGAAAGTAAAGTTACTGCCGGTTGGAAGAGTAAGTTAATTCAGGGTGTATCCCTTTATCAGGAGTATGAAATTGAAGATGGTATTAATGGTCAGGATAGTCAACACAAAATTGGTTTAAATAGTAAATTTACCTTAGAGCCGGGTTGTAAAGGGAATTTAGCCATAGAACAAGTAGAGACACAGGATAAAGATGGCAGTTCAGGAGATGATGATTTTTTAGCTGTTGCCCTGGGATTTGAGCATCTGGATGCTGATAACCATAAATGGACTCATCGTTATGAGATAAGGAAATCACCATCTTGTAACACCTTTATGGGCGAGATGGGTGTTATCTCACAACTGTCCAGGGATTACACCCTTTTGAGCAAAGTTCAATATTTTCAATCAGATAAAAAGAATGCTGGTCAAACAGAGACCTGGAATGCCTCGCTTAATTTAGCCTACCGTCCTGTTTATTTCAACATGTTTAATCTTTTATCTAAGCTGGAATATAAATCTACCCAGGATACAATATCTTCACCAAATCTTAACTCTTATACTTATCTGAGTTCTGTACACGCGGTCTATTCTCTAACTAAGAAACTTAAATTGCGGGGAAGATATGCTGGTAAGTTCATTGAGAAAAAAGAGGGATCTCTGAATAAGACAAGCAATTTATTCCAGTTATCATCAATATCTTTAATCTATGATGTAACTGATCGCTGGGATTTTGGTCTGGGCTATCAAATTATGTGGGACAATGAACCCTCTCAACATTGGCAAGGATATTTTGGTGAAATTGGATACAAATTAAGTAATGATTTGTGGCTCACAACTGGATACAGCTTTAATGAATTTATAGATGAGGAACTAACAAAAAGAGATTACTCCGGGCAAGGTCCTTATATCAAGCTAAAATTCAAATTTGACGAGAGCTATCTAAAATTTAACCGATGATGGCCGCAGATAAAAACAAATATACCTGGATTCAGCAATTTGAATAATGATAAACTTGCATAACTGTATCTATAAGCTAAGGGTATTATTAGTCACTAATTATCACAAAAATAAGTAACCAGTAATGAGTAATAAGTGAATTCCATATTACATATCACATAT
>JAGHCO010000118.1 GCA_021160405.1 Candidatus Aerophobota bacterium | reverse complement strand
GCTTATAGGATTGGCAAAACATAGAAGTTCTTTATCCTTCTCTGTGTAAATTTCACATCTATACCAACTACTTTTTTCTGGTAAATCAGACAGGATAACTCTTTGATCTTTTCCTTCTGCAAGGGAGATGTCAAAAAATTTAAGGCCATTTTTTATGATCTGCAATCGAGAAGGCTTTTTAAGATTTTTTATTTGAATTTGAAAATTGATGGGCTCTTTTTCTATGAGTTTTATCTCATCACCACATTCATATCTCTTATCCTTATGTTTTGCTGAAAAAAACAATAAGGGTCCCGAGCTGACAAATACGTGTCCCATTCTGAGTCCTTCTAAAATTCCATCTTCTGAGAGAGAATCAGCATGGACAAAGGTCTTAGGAATGTGCCCATTTTTCCTCTCTTCCACATTATGCCAGTCTCTGCTACTTATACCCGTAATTCTTAGTCCTTCATTTAGCAGCTTATCCCATAGTTTGAAACTTCGATAATTCTCAATCTTTCCTAATTTCCATGAATTACGCCAGACCTCCATCATATCAACCAGTCTGTAATCTGTCTCTTTAAACTTCCATTTACAGCCGGCGCAGACTGGGTCTCCTATGTGAAAGGGATGAGCTATTGCGAAAAGAGCTCCTTGAGCGTGTACCTCATTGATAATGTCATTTATGTTCCGAATCTTCCCATTATGTCGCCAATTAATAATTGATTTTACTCCCAAAGCCAAAGCATGACCATAAAAGGTTGTTATCTCAATACCCTTTATTATAAGAAAGGTACCATTTTGAGGGATAAAATCATATCCACTGACTACATCATGGTCAGTTAAGGCAAAAAAGTCTAAACCTTCTTTTTTTGCTCCCTGTATTATCTCATTAATAGTATTCTTTCCATCGCTGTGATTAGAGTGAACATGTAACTCTCCAGCGTACCAGTAGCCTTTTTCTTTAATTTCCTTCTTTTTTTTCTCTGTCGTAGAACTTACCACTATTTTCCCCTTGACTTTATTTGGTAGCTCGGATTCTTTTCTGCAAAGAAAAATTTCCATTTTATAATGACATTTATCTGTCACAATACTGGCTACAGCTATTTCAACAATCCAGGTACCTGGCTTTATCTTTCTGGGAGTTAGCCCTAAACTTGCTCTCTTTTCATTTAACAAGGCAAATTTTCCAGATCTAGGAAAGGCTTGATTTAACTTCCCAAGATAATTACCCTCTGAATCATAAAAGGATATATCTAGAAGATTACGGATCGGATACACAGTATTAAAAAATCTCTCTCTCAGCCATTCAAATAGTTTAACCTTATCATCTTCACTATATTCTTCTATGTATTCTCTAAGAGCACCTTTGATTAATTCTCTATTTTTCTCAGGGTCTTTTAAAACTCTGGGAGAAAGCTCAAAAGAAAATTGAATTTCCCGAGTTCCTTTTGGAACCTCAAATTGGTAGTAATGCAATTTCTTAATATCATCCTTTACAAATGTGCCTTCTTTCACATAGTGAACTTTCCCGTTTTTATTTTGACTTACCATTTTATATGCTTTCATACTTATCTCACTCCTTACTACTATCTGTGATAACCCTTTGTAATGCTGAAGTAGTACATAGGGTACCCTTCCTTTTTAATTAAAGTTTACTAACTGCCCAGGAGTGCACAACTTATATTATATTACCTATATCATTTTCGAGATTTTGTTCTGGTTTTTAGCTTTAGCAAGCTCATTAATTAACTTTAATACTTCTTTTTTTATTATTTCCCCTGCTTGAGGAACAAACTTGCTAGTAGCACAAAACTCAACTTCATATCCTCCTTCTTTAAAGGCTTCAAGAGTAGGAATGTATCCAATGTAACCATTAGCCAGACCTACGATAAAAGTGTAGTTAAAAGGAGATTTTGCCTTAATTTCCAGGCCATATTCCACAAAATACTCAGCAGGAATTCCCACCAATACGTTATCACCAATAGTTATAGTTTGTATTTCTATCTCTTCTTCTGTTTGATTTTGCTCCATAATCCACAAAATTTCTTTATTTCGTTGAAGATCCTTTTTTAACTTGGAAGACTTTGCTTCTCCAAGCTGTTTTTCCTCTTTTTTAATTAATTCCTTCAGTTGATCTAAACTGGCAAAGGGGGCTTTTCTTAAAGGTATTTTTATATTTCTACTTTTATTCCCAATTATGGCCTCAGGAATTGTTGATACCCTAGCCAGAATTTTTAGAGCTTCTGCTCCTATTATAGTACCAATCCTTTGCGCCTCTTCAAATGTTCCTTTCCATACGCCAGGGGTTTTTATATGGTTTATATTTCCCTCTGCACCATTGGTGAAAAGAGCTATGCAACCTTTCTTAACTTTTTCTATTAACCTCATGGTATATCCAGGCCAATCGGCACTGAAGAGTAAATTCTGAGGACCAACTACAGCAGCGTGTAAAGCAAAGTTAATCAGAACAGCTAATAACTTTCCTTTTAAAGTTTCCACCTTTATTATTCCTAATTCTTCGTCTACTGGGCCTTCACTTACGATTTCTGCGGAAGATATCTTCTCCCAGTTTAGCTTTACTCTTCCATCTTTTGTCTTTAATCGACGATTAAAGGAGACTCCCTGAACCTTTCCTCTTCCTACTCCTATTTTTACTGGCTGCATATTATTCGTTGCCCAGTAAACCGCACCAGCTAAATATTCAGGCAAAATACTTATGTAGGTTTTATTCAGATTCTCATCAGTTAGAAAGAAGGTATCAGGACCGGAGTGAGTATGGGAGGCAGCAATTAAAATAGCTTCTTTTTTTATTCCTGTTTTATCTTCAATTAATCCCTTGGTTTTTTCCACTATATTTTTATTAACAGCTCCTAAATCAACAGTAAGTATAGCTATTCTCTGCTCATCCTGTTCAAGAATCAAAGCTTTAGCATACAAAGGATCATGAATTCCCTGAGAAGGAATATCTCTTAACCGATATCCTCCCATCCTTGTTCCTACAGGAGGAGTTATATCTACCACAGCTGTTCCAGCTTTAAGTGTCCTCATTGCTTGAGCTTTTTTCTCACCTTCTATATCTCTCACCTACTTTTTCTATAGATTTAATAATGTCATCCAGATCTTTTCTCTTAATAGTAGGATGGACAGGTAACAAAAATACCTCTTTACTTAACCTATGGGCATTTGGGCAAAATACTTTTGAATAATCAATTTCACATTTATGCAGGGGACATCCAAAGGGACAGTTAGTCATACCATAACCTTTTTTTTCTTTAAATACCTCTTCCAGATAAAGCTCCGATGTGGTACCTATTCCTGCAGGGATTCCTTCTGCCTTTAATGCACTTACAAATTGATCTCTATTTACTTTAAGTTTACCTAAATTCAAAGTGCAGTAATACTTGTAAAAACTGTGTTTCACATAAGGTGCTTCATAAGGGGTTCTTAAAAAATCCAATTTCTCCAAGCTTTCGGTGAGATAATGAGCATTCTCAATACGTTTATTAACCATCCAATCTAATTTTTTAACTAACTCCACTCCTATCGCAGATTGGATTTCAGTAAGACGATAATTATAGCCTAAGCTATGGTGAATATAAGTATACAATGCCTCCATCTCCAATAAAGACCTGTGTTCCTTTTCCCAGTAACCATGATCCTTACAGGTTCGGGCTATTTCCGCCATCTCATCATCATTAGTAGTAACCATACCCCCTTCTCCTCCTGTAGTCATAATTTTATCCTGACAAAAGCTAAAAGCTGCAATATCCCCTAAACCACCGGTTTTCTTACCTTTATACTCTGCTCCATGAGCTTGAGCTGCGTCTTCAATTATCACAAGATTTTTTTCTTTAGCCAGGGCGGCTAACTTATCCATTTCTGCTGGATGTCCTGCCAGATGGACAGCAATTATAGCTTTAGTTCGATGATTAATTAATTTCTTAACCGAAGCAACGCTAATATTTTGGGTTTTTAAATCTACATCGGCAAATACAGGAATGGCATTTTGATGAAGAACAGCCATAGCTGTAGCTATAAATGTGCGAGCCGGAACTATAACCTCATCCCCTGGCCCAATTTTGGCAGCTGCTAAAGCAACATGAAGAGCTGCTGTGCCATTACATACCGCTATAGCATGTTTTACTCCACAATACTCAGCAAATTTCTCCTGAAATTCTAAACCTTTTTTACCCGTCCAATAATTGACTCGACCAGAATCCAAAACTTCTTTTACTGCACGTTTTTCTTCCTCCCAGAAGTATGGCCAAGGAGGGAAAGGCTCCGTTCTAACCGGTTTTCCCCCTTCTATGGCTAATTTACCAGTCATCATAGATCCCTCCCACCTAATTTTTTATTTTAATTGAATCTATTTGTATTCCTATCTCAATTTTAAAAGGTTTTTTTCAGATTCTGTGCACCGCTTTTTTTAATAAATATTTCTTAAAAAATCCAGATAGGACTTGACCAAGCCATTTCCCCATCTACTTGAACTACTCTAACATAATAAAATTCTCCTCCCCAAGATAAAAGTTCCTTTACAGAGTTATCTATCCAATCAAAGTTTTCTACACTTCCGTAGCCTGGATGTACATAAGCTACTCGGTTGTTTTTTAGTACCTCGATTTTCTCAATGGGAGCTGTTCCAGCCACAAATATACTTATCTTTCTACTTTTATTATTCTTTAAATTAAGACTTTCTCCCATCATACAGTTATTTAATCTAAAATCCATAATAATCCTAGCTCCTGTGGTGCCATAGCACCTTCTTTGACGAAAGGCCTCGAATAAAGATTCTCTGGTTAAATCATGGGCCCATACAGCCGCAAGTCCTTCTCCTTCGTTTCCAGGAGTGCCCGTATGAGTATCAGAACTAGCTATTACTCCTAATCTATGCCCTTTTTCCCAGGCTTTTTGTATTGAATGCTCACTTCCTGTCTCCGAACTTCCCCAAACAGAATAAATCTCTGCTAAAGGTTGGAGCTCATCATCCTGAAAATTCCAATCAGTTTTACCTCCGTATTTGGTATGATGAGCTATAGTTAGAGCAGATTTTCCTCGAAGTAAATTCCAAAGTTTCTCCGGGGTATTACTTCTCTCTTCATTTGCTGGGAAATAATCCTCATCTTCAGACAGATAATAAACACACTTATCTCCAAATAACTCCCAGCTTCCCCATTCAAAGGCTAAAAAAGTAACAAAATGACCTGGGTCATTGTACTCAGCTGCTTTTATCTTTACAGTATTCCAGAAATTTTCTACTGGAAAACGTTTTGCTCCCTCTATATGGTTGGTGAGAGCACAAAAGTCAAGAAATCTTACATCTCGAGCCCACCTATAGTACTCATCTATAGTTCCTCTCCCGTCACAATGTACATTATGGCCATGAATATCTCCAAAAAAGAGGTTGTAATGCTCATAAGAAGAGTTGCTTATCAATATAGGGTTACTTCGTCCAATAAATCCTTTTTCTTCATCTATAACAGTTATAGTATGTATTCCAGGGGTAAACAATTTACCTTCTACAGACACAAAATCACCCTGCCTTTCCTTAAAGCAATGAACAGAGGGAGAGATTATTCCTTTTGGGTCAGAGCATATGAATTTTATCTTTCCTTTATAATTAGAAGCGGGGTTACCAGCTTTATCTATAGGTATTACTTTAATATAAAAAGACTTTTTTACTCTCTGAATAGGCCTTACTTTTACATAAAATCTTTGGATATAATTTCCAACTACTTCTAAAACTGGAAATTTGGCAATTCGTTTGTAAACTCCACTATTTTCTCTATCTATAGCAATG
>JAGHCO010000048.1 GCA_021160405.1 Candidatus Aerophobota bacterium | reverse complement strand
CTATCACCATTATATATATAGGAGTAGGGATAGAACCAATATAACCAGAACCCCAAAATGTGAAATTATCAGGTAAAGTCTTATAAATAGCTAATCCCCTGGTCCAAGTAAGTGATATACCTGAACAGACGCTCATCATTCCTAAGGTCACTATTAAAGAAGGTATACCAACCTTTGTAATTAATAATCCATTTACACATCCAATTAAGATTCCTACAGCAAGAGCTGCAATTATCCCTATATAAGTTGGCATCCCGCTGGTTATAAGACTCACCGCAACTATTCCAGCCAGTCCAGCCACTCTTCCTATTGAGAGATCCCAGTCTCCAGCAATTATACAGATAGTAAGTCCACAGGTAACTATTGCTAACATAGATATCTGGCGCAGTAGGTTTATAACATTATAGGCAGTAAAAAAACCAGGGGCAAGAAAAGAGAAAAATACGAACAATATTACATAAGCAAATACAGTTGCGTACCTTTCTGCCACTAAAGAAAAAGATTTTACTCTCTTGTTAGGATTTTGCATTATAATCCTCCTATTTATTTTCCAAAAGTTGACTCCAGAACATTTTCTTGTGTTAGCTTTTCCCCAGAAAGAACATCTACTATCTTTCCCTCCCTCATTACATAGATCCTATCACTTAAGGCGAGGAGCTCAGGCAAATCAGAAGATACAAGGACAATTCCTGCTTTTTCTTTAATCAACTTATTTATAAATTTATACATCTCAACTTTACTCCCAACGTCTATTCCCTCTGTAGGCTCATCTAAAATAAAGATATCCCCTTTCCCAAAGCTCCACTTCCCAAATGAAAGCTTTTGTTTATTCCCCCCGCTCAAATTCTTTGCTTCAGTAGATATGCTCGGTGTTTCAATGTTTAGTCTCTGGACAATTTCTTTAGATTCTCTTCCCTCCTTGTTGAAATTGATATAATCAAACCTACAAAAATCATCCAGGTGTGATAAAGTTAAATTTTCCCTTACACTAAAGGACTCAATTATGCCTTTCTCTCGTCTTTCTTCGGGAACAAGACGAAGTCCGTTTTTTATCGCCTCCCTCACAGATCTAATTTTGGTTTTTTGCCCCCTAAGATAAATTTCTCCACTTCTTTTTTCTTTGGCCCCAAATATAGTCTCCATAAGCTCTGTGCGACCAGAGCTAACCATCCCGGCAAAGCCAACAATCTCACTCTCTCTTACCTCAAAACTTATATCTTTAAGGAAATCAGTTGATAATCCTTTTACCTCAAGAAGAGGTTTGCCTATCGGCACCTTCTGTTTAGGATATTGAGATTTAATATCCCTGTTAATCATCATTCTGATTAAATCAGTCCTTTTAATGGAAGAGGTTGGAACAGTTCCAATTTTCTCCCCGTTTCTTAAAACCGTAACTCGGTCTGTAATCTCAAACACTTCCTCCAGATGATGCGAGACAAAAATTATAGCCATTCCTTCTTTCTTAAATTTTCTAAGAAGATCAAATAATGTCTTAACTTCTTCTATAGTTAAAGAAGCTGTTGGCTCGTCTAAAATCAGTATTTTTGGTTGAAGATTTATTGCTCGCAAGATTTCTATTATCTTCCGCTCCGCTGCTCCTAAATACCTTACCTCTTGATAAAGATCTATATCTATAGAGAGACCTATCCTATGAAGAAGATCACGGGTTTTCTCCTCCAACTGATGGAATTTAATAAAATTAAACTTTGTTAATTCCCGTCCAAGGAAAATGTTCTCAATAGCATTAAAGTAAGGGATTATGTTCATTTCCTGATGAACCGTTCCTATCCCCCAATCAATTGCCTCTCTTGAATTATTGAAGGAAACTTTCTCTCCTTCTAAAAATATCTCACCTCTCGTAGGTTGCAAAGCACCATCTATGATCTTGAGCAACGTAGTTTTTCCCGCACCATTTTCTCCCACAAGACCATGAATCTCACCTCTCCTCAGCTCAAAATCAACGTTATCCAGAGCCCTAACTCCAGGGAAATCCTTTGTTACACCCTTTATTTCCAATATATCTTTTTTATCTGTTTTACCACTCATCTTTTATCTCTTTTTTAAAAAATACATGGGATCCAAAATATAAAATTTGGATCCCATGTAGCAATTTGATTCTCCTTATTTCTCCCAAGGATACGGCCAGGGCAATTTCCCTTCAGGGGGTACATTAGTTGAATCCACTAAAGGGGTATCAAGATATATTCTGTGTCCTGCAGGGATTACTTTCTCTGGAGGAACGCCCTCCACTTCTATCTTATTAATCAGTTCAAGGGTCATTGAAGCAAAGTAAGAGAATTTTTGAGCAACAGTTGCTGCAAAGGGGTCCTTCGGATTCCTAATGTGCTTATAGGCATGCGGATGGCCATCTGCACCCACAATAAACATATCCTTTCTTGTAAAACCTCTTTCCATAATAGCTTTAGCTGCTGCATCGCCTAAATCGTCCCATCCACACCAAACTGCGTCTATCTCATTACCATATCGAGTAAGGTAATCCTCCATTGCTCTTCTTGCATCCTCGTAGAAGCTTTCGTACCTCACATCAAAATGCCCTAAATTCTCCACTTCCGGATTCTCCTTAAGGACCGGGTCAAGGGTTTCCCTTCTTTTTCTGACCCCATGATGTTGGTTCATGCCTATAGAGACAATTTTTCCCTTATGGCCAAGTCTGTCAACCAAATAAGCTCCCATCTTCGCGCCAATCACATAATTATTACTAGTAACATCCACCATAATGCCAGGAACATAGCCTGAATCAATGGCGTAAATTGGAACACCAGCTTTTTCAGCTGCCTTTATTGCACCTCTGCAAGCCCTTAGATCCGCCATAGCTACTGTTACAACATCCACTCCTCTGGCGATATAATTCTCAACTTGATCTGCTAATGCACTGGAAGAGCCTTTAGCATCTGCTGTATATAAGTTCCAGTGATACTTATCTTTGCAGAGTTTTTTCATTGCTTCCATAACCCTCTCTTGAGAAAAACAAGCTGCATTTCCAGTTACGTGACCAACAGTTAAAGCAAAAGCAATTGCTCCACTAAAAATGAGAATAACTAAACTAACCACTAACCCAAAAAGTAACCGTTTCTTCACTTTCTCTCCTCCTTAAAAATAAATTTTTACCTTTTCTTTGTTTCTTATTCTTTGCTTTTTTAACTCACCTCCTTATTTTCTTTTTCACCACCTGGTGAACATATCTCCCTTATTCTCTGTTTTCTTTACTCCAATTTCTCCCCTTCATTTCATCCCAAATGATCTCTGCTGCCCACTTGGCAGTTTTAGCTACTACACTGGGACATTTATCTATATGTCCCCCAGATTTTTCAAAAACTTATAAGATCTCTGTGCTAGTGTTTTCCTCTCTTTTATTCATTTTAGATCACTTTTGTCAAATACTCAGCTACCCTTTTATTAGTCACAAGCATATTTATATATCCTCCGCGCAGTGCACCAAGGATAGCCTCCGCTTTCTCCTCACCACTTGCTATTCCTATTACATTGGGAATAAGTTTTAATTCTTTCAATCCCAGGCCTATTCTCTTATCGTCTAAAGAGAACTCACAAATATCTCCCTGGATATCGTAAAAGTTAGTACAGATATCTCCCACTGCGCCTTTCTTAGATAATTCAGCAAATTCCTTAGCTGAGAAATATCCTCTTTTTACCATGGTTGAATTTGGCTTAGGAATGCCTATGCCCACCACCGCCATATTAGCTGATTTAGCCTTTTCAATAACAGCCTTAATGCTTTTTTCTCTCTCAAGAGCTTTCTTTGCCACAAGATTATTAACTATTACAGGAGCATTTAATACATAATATCTGCCACCAAAGGCTTCACTTACTCGCCTCGCTACCTCATTTGAGTGAATATCCCTGCCTTTATCATCCACTCCTCCTACAAGAGGGACAACTTCTATGTTTAAATGGAATGATGGATTTAATACTTTAGCTACCTCTGCTAAAGT
>JAGHCO010000084.1 GCA_021160405.1 Candidatus Aerophobota bacterium | reverse complement strand
ATGGCGCTTACTGCTTGATCATGATAAGCCCTCAACACTTTTTTCTTATCAATTAAATAAAGCATATAATCTCTGATATGTTTTTCATCAAGTTGTTTTGGATCTTTTGCAAAATGACTAATGTATCGTTCAATATGGTGCAGATATGCCTTTCTTGTTTTCTGGCTGTATCCTCTTAATTTGAGTTCTTTCTTTACTGCCTCTATAATTTGGATCTGATTTGGTCTCTGTTTGTAAGATTTTTGATTAAAAGAAACTTGCAAGGCAGAGTCTACTTAAAAATGGACAAAATCCTCTTCAGAATATCTTTTGAGTAGGGAAAACTCCAATATTTTTTATCAGGGTGCCAGTAATAACCAGGGATAGTTTTGATTTTTTGATATAAGTAGGATTGTAAGAAAGGGTTAATTTAATCCTTTTATCTTCTCTTTCCAGCTTTATTTGAGATGTAGGATTCATATTATAGATATTATATACCGAAATCTGGTTGTGTCAAAATTTCACGTTGTAATATAAGGTGTCATTGTGTTAACAGAATGTCATATATATTTTCTCCTTTGGTTATTAGGATAGGTCTGATTTTGACTTCTTGCTTTAAACTACTACAATAAGTAGAAATTTACTAATTGAAAGGAAATAGAATGAAATCCTTAAACTGGCCTTTGATAATTTCCACATGGAACTTTGGTGCTAAGGCAAATAGAGTTGCCTGGGAAACCTTAACGAGGGGGGAGGACCCTCTTGATGCTGTGGAGAAGGGAATCAATGTGGTTGAAAAAGACCCTGATGTTACCAGTGTGGGATACGGTAGTATTCCTAATACTGATGGTTATGTGGAGCTTGATGCAGCTATAATGTCGGGACCGACCCATAAGGCAGGAGCGGTGGCCGCATTAAAAGAGATAGCTACTCCTATTTCCGTTGCTCGAAAGGTGATGGAGAAAACAAACTCCGTTCTTTTAGTAGGAGATGGAGCCCTAAAATTTGCTTTAAAAAATGGCTTTAAGAGGGTAACTCTTTTAACGGAGAAGGCAAAAGAGAAATGGCTTAAACGAAAAAACCAGGAAAGAGTGAAAAAAGTAGATGACAACCACGATACAATAGGATTAGTTCTTTTGGACTCGAGAAGAAATATCTACGCTGGCTGTTCTACCAGTGGGTTAGCTGTAAAAATCTCTGGTCGAGTGGGAGACTCTCCTATTATCGGCGCAGGCCTGTATGTAGATAATGAAATAGGGGGAGTAGCAGCTACAGGCACCGGTGAACAGATAATGATGTTTTGTGGAAGCTTCCTTATAGTGGAAAATATGAGAAGGGGAATACCTCCTCAAGAGGCCTGTGATGCAGTTATCAAAAGAATGGCTTCAAAAGGACAAAAGGAGTGGGTAGGATTTATCGCTCTTAATAAGGAAGGTCAATATGGAGCAGCTTCTTTGGAGAAAGAATTTCCCTATGCCATTTATTGCAAAAAGGGGGAAGCCATTCAAAAATCAAAAGTATGTGAATAACCTCTCAAACCCAGTTAAAATGAATGAAACTTAGAATTAAAATAATTAAAAATAATGATCTAATGGCAAGCTGGGTATCCTGTATTGCAAGGATAAGGAGACTAAATTCCCTTATAACCCTGTGTCATTCCCCCTTCCGGCAAGTTGAGGCATATTTTATAAAAACACCGAATCTGATTTAATTAACCTCTATACCAGTTAAAAGTTTGTGTTTTTCTTTTAACATCTCTCTTATGGGAAGCTCGTAAGGACATTTTTTCTCGCACTCTCCACATTCTGTACAATCCTCAACGGTTTTATCCAATCGGGCATACATATCCTGACACATCTTCTTAACAGCCTCTACTTTGACCTTGTCTCCTAATTCCTGAATAAAATAAATGGGCACCCCTTCTGGGCAGGGCATACAATACATACACCGTCGACAGAAGTTTTCCTCAAGATCTTTAACAGCATCTTTAAGACGGAACAACTCCTCGGATGAGAGAGGTAAAGGCTCATCTCCAATCGTAGCATTTTCCCTTACCTCCGAGGATAAGATCATTCCTGGAATTACAGTATCTACTCCCTGCTGTAATACCCATCGAAGTGAAAGTTGAGGCTCTGGTATTACTCCTCCCGCAAGGGGTTTCATAATGATAATACCCACATTTAGTTTTTTTGCCGAGTTTAAAAGCAAACGCTTAGGTTCCCCATCTTCCACTATGTTAAATGGAAATTGGATGGTTTCTAATTCGGGTGATTGTTCAATTGCCCTCTGAAGTAAATCTGGATTATGGCCGGTTATACCTATATGTCTTATCTTTCCCTCCTTTTTAATCTTTACAAGTTCATCAATAGGACCTCTTGGAGCAAGAACCTGCTCAAGATCATAAGGTTTGCTTACATGGTGTATCTGATAAAGGTCTATGTAATCAGTTCCCAATCTACGAAGGGCTTTTTCTACATGAGATCTAGCTTGCTGAGCATTTCGACAGGGGGATTTAGTGGCAAGGATACAGTCCCCTCTTCTACCCTTTATTCCTTCTCCAATTTTTACCTCACTATCTCCGTATCCTTGAGCAGTATCAAGAAAATTTATTCCTGCATCCAGAACTTCTCTAATCAAACCTTTAGCTTCTCTCATAGATAAATTTTGAATAGGGATTCCCCCAAAACCAATTATTGAAACCTCAAGATTAGTTTTCCCAAGTATTTTTTTCTTCACATTTTTCTCCTCTTGTTTATTTCAGTGATGTCAAAAACTTAACCACAGAGATACTTAAAGAAACTTACGGTTATTAAAATACTGCAAAAGAAGAGATTGTCAAATAGACAATTTAACGGTTAATTAAACTCTTATTTTTATATTAATGAACCGCGCTAAGTGCTTGATCAATATCCTCAATAAGGTCCTCAGCATCCTCAATTCCACAGGAAAGGCGTATCAGGCCTTCCTTTATACCTATCCGATCTTTTTCCTCTTTAGTTAATCCAGCATGAGATGTGTTAAAGGGCATACTTATAAGACTTTCTACTCCACCTAAACTCGTCGCCTCTCTTATAATTTTTAAATTTCTCATAAATTTAAGTCCCGTTTCATTCCCTCCCTTAATCTCAAAGCTCACCATCCCACTATAACCTGTCTTGAGAAGAGAACTGACAAGCTCTCTTTGTGGATATGACTTTAGCCCTGGGTATATCACTTTATTTATCTTTGGATGAATCTCAAGGTATTCAGCTATTCTCTTGCCATTTTCATTGTGACGTTGCATCCTTAAGGAAAACGTCTTTAACCCTCTTTCCAAAAGAAAGGCTTGATGAGGATCCATGCTTGCACCAAGTCTCACCATTTTCTCCCATATCTCTTCAATTAAAGATTTCCTACCTACAGCTAATCCTGCGATGATGTCACTGTGCCCGTTAAGGTATTTAGTAGCGCTGTGAACTACTAAATCAATCCCGTAATCTAAGGGACAAAGATTGTAGGGAGTGAGAAAAGTATTATCAATAATAGTTATAAGATTATGTTTTTTAGCAATTTTCACAACATTTGGCAAATCCAGTATTTTTAATAGGGGATTGGAGAGGCTCTCAAAGAAAAGCAATTTAGTATTAGGTTTTATAGAAGCCTCTATTTCTTTTAAATTAGCGGAATTTATCAGAGTACTTTTAATACCCAGATGAGGGAAGTCCTGCTTTAAAAGAGAGCTACTCCCCCATAGAGATCAAGGGTGGAGTCGATATACTCTCCTGAATGCACCGAAATTGTGGATATTCCTTTGCACCTCATAATTCTCCTCCTTCCTCATGGGACAAATTTTTTATTTGAGATCAGAATTAAGTTTGGTGATGTAATTCTTCATCTCCCAGAATTTGGAATAATCCATATCCTTTGTTTGCATAGGAAATATTGAGTTATTCTGAAAAAGAGGCTCATCACTGGGAAAACCATAATCTCTCACTGCCTTTTTGTACTCTTCAGTTCCCGGAATAGGAGAAAATTCAACTGGATTTATCTTTACCTTGAGTTTATGAACAAACTTCACGGTATCCATAATTTCTTTAAAACTCTGGCCGGGTAGCCCCACCATTACATATACCTGTATATCCTTATCCCTATATCCAACCATTTTGAGATTATCCACTGTCCTCATTAAATCCTGATTAGATACCTTATAGCAGGAATCCTTCCATCTTTTAGGGTTAGATGTCTCAAAGGAAAGTCTGATAGTTTTAAAGTTTGCCTGGAAAAGCTTTTTGGCAAGTTTTTGATTTATATACCTTATATGTAGACCATTTGGTGTATGAAAACGAACATCTTTAACCCTTCTTATTATCAAATCCAGGATGGGAAAAATATGTCCTTCTGGATTTACAAGAAGAGCATCATCGTAAAAGGCAATATCCTTTACACCAAATCTTTGAGTATAGTAATCTATCTCCTCAATTACATTTCCAGGACTTCTCTGATAGAAAACAGGCTGCAAGATTTTAGAGGCACAGTAGCTACACCTAAAAGGACATCCTAATGAGGTTATCATACTTACCGAGTAAACTCTTTTCATAAGATAGTAAGCAGGATAGGGAAGCTTACCCAACTCATTTGAAATTAATGAGTAATCTCGCTTTACTCCAGCAAGCTCATCGACTATTTTTAAAATTTTTATCTCTCCCCTACCCTCTATTACATAATCGGCCCCGGAAAATTTCCTCGCATGTTGGCTGCATAAAGTAGCATAAATCCCCCCTAATACTACCGGAACCCCAGGAAAAAGCAACTTTACTCTCCTAATTACCTCAAAGGCACCCGGATACCAATATGTCATACCCGAGCTTACCCCTATTATATCAGGAGGTTCAATTTTCCTTAACTCTTCCTCAAATATATCAGGAGTAATGCCATACCTCTTGTATTTTCTGGGAACATTTTTAAGTGGCTTAGGTTTTTTTATCGCCTCTTCAAAGAATTTGCCACAATCGTATTTTCTATTGGTAGATGCCCTTTTACCAAATTTTTTCTTTAAGAGGGGATGATGTCTATCCATACAGTTGATAAGGAAAATATGGTAACCAAACTTCTCAAGGAAAGCACCAATGTAAAGGAGCCCCAAGGGCTTCATCCACTCATCGTAAGCAGCAAAATCATATATCCAGGGATTTATAAGGAGAATTCTCATTTCTTATAGATTAAACTTGTTAAAAGGTAAATTTATTTTATTCCCGCAGAATATTTTCAAAGTAACACTCTATCAATATTGTATCAAATCCAGAATAATTTGCAAAAAAAATTTTGCTCGATACACCCAAAAAAAGACAAAACCAAAGATAGGTAGAACTAAAGGTCTATCCTATATTATCAATGCTACTAATCTCTCGGACATCATTCAATCCTGATCAATATTTTACAATGAGAACAGCGGTAATCATTACCTTAATCCCTTACCCTGTTGTCCAATTAACAAACCCACTCAACCAAATTTAACCGATTTCCTTGACATTCCCTTTCTTATTGCTATACTCTTTTCTGAGTCAAAATTAAAATAAAGGGTAACAGATAAGCTACTAAAAAGTAAGGAAGATGGAGAGTTGGTATTCTTGAGAAAACTTTTCTTGGTGAAGAAAAGAAGTAGCTGTATTTAATAAAATAAGCTCAAGAAGGAAAAAATTCGTATCAAAATTCTCGGGACAGAATCTTTAGGTGTTCGTGGTCTATCCTGCACAGTAGAGACTAAGGGTCGTAAAATAGTAATTGACCCAGGATTAGCATTGGGCTATAGACGTTACGGTTTACTTCCCCATCCAGCTCAAGTAGCTGTTGGTGAAGAAGTCCGCCAAACAATTATAACTGAACTAAAGAGTGCTACTGATATAGTAATTAGCCACTTTCATGGCGATCATGTTCCATTTGCTGATGCTAATCCATATCAACTCAAAGCGCAGAAAGTGGTAAGTTTGTGTCAAACTCCCAGAATCTGGGCTAAGGGTTTTCAAGGACTTTCTTACAATATGAGACATCGAGCAGAAGAGTTAAGTAAAATATTGAATAGAGATTTAGAAAATGCAGAGGAAAAGAGCGATGGATTAATGAGATTTTCCAAGCCAATGGCGCATGGAAAACCAAATACCCGTCTTGGCAAAGTAATGATGACTTGTATTAAAGATGAAGATGATACATTTGTGCATGCCTCAGATATCCAACTTCTCAATGATGAGGCTATCTCACAGATATTAAATTGGCAACCTACTATAGTCCTAACCGCTGGACCCCCTATATACCTTCCATGGTTATCATATGAAGACCGGAAGAAAGCATGGAATAATGCATTACGGCTGGCTAAAGGAGTAAATATTTTAATTCTTGATCATCACTTGTTGCGCTCCAGGAGAGGACTTTCCTGGTTGGACCATCTTTCCTTCAAGTCAGGTCATACTGTAATCTGTGCTGCAGATTTTATGAAACACCCTCGCTATCTACTTGAAGCTGATCGGCGATGGTTATATAAACACCTCCCTGTTCCAAAGGGATGGCATCAAAGATACGCGCTTGGCATTGCCGATACTAAAGAATACCAAAATTATACAGGAGAAAACTAGAATAACTAAGCTTGTCACTTTTATTAAAATGAAAATTGGAGGTCAGGCCTCAAAATAGGAGTTTATAATGGACCCTATACCTTTGGAAATTGTTGAGAGAACATGGAGAAAAATGAGCACTATGCCTTTAGGAGAGATTCCCAAGCTGATTAACCTTATGCGAAAACAGCAACCCTTTGTCCTTGCCTATCTTTTAGCGGTAGGCCATGAAATCTTTAACCAGGATGAGAAAGAACAGCTACTTTACTTAGGAGTAGTAGTCTGGCAAATGATGTCACAGGGAAGTAAACCCCTAACTAAAATTACAAAGGATGCTTTAAATGAAGCAGAGAGGGCAAATATAAAAATGCTGGAATATCTTGCAGGTGAATCAGAAACTAGTTTTATGAATATCCTTAGGCAAGTGATTGACAACTACCCCCAACCAGAGGTTCTAAAATATGTTGTGGAGGCATTGATGGAGGAACCAGAGGAAGGCTGTCTTATAAGAGATGAAAGTAAGGGATATATATTTATCTACTTAAAAACCATAATTGATTGCTTTAATGGATAATTTATGGGAAAAAAATGAGATAATGAGTAGCAAAGAATTGAGATCCACTCAAGTATTGGTAATCTTCCATCCTTTCCACTTTATCTTCTCTAAAATGGGCTTTATTTTGCAAATTTAAACCAAAATTTTGAAAAAAACATGGACCAGTTTAGGATCAAATTGTTTTCCTGCTTCATCCTGAAGCTTTTTAATTGCCTCTTCTTTGCTAAACCTTCTCCGATAAGGTCTATCAGAGATAAGTGCCTGGTATGTATCTACCAAAGCAATTATTCTGGCTTCAAGAGGTATTTTCTCTCCAGCTAATCCATCTGGATATCCTTTACCATCCCATCTCTCATGGATTGCCCTAACTATAGGAACTATTTCTTTTAGCCCTCTAATGTATCTTGTTATTCTGGCACTATTTTCAGCATGCTCTTTAATAATTTCCCGCTCTCTTTGAGTTAAGGAGGTTGGTTTAGTTAAGATATAAGTTGGAATAGCGAGTTTACCTATATCATGCAGAAGAGCAGCAATTCTGATTCTTTTTATCCTCTCCTCCTCAATTCTTATTTTCTTAGCAAGCAGTGAAGCCTGCTCTGATACAAGTCTTGAATGTTCCCCAGTATATCCATTCTTCATATTCACGGTCTCAGCTAAAGCATAAATTATCTCTGGAAGAATCTCTTCTTTGTAAAGCTCTTTAACATCTGTTATTTTCCATTCATCCCAGATAAATATCTTTTTCTCAGGATGGTGTTTAGCAAAAATCATACTTCGATCAGCCTTTGATAGGATATCCTCGATAGATTTGCCGTGCATAGGATAAGATGCTATTCCAATACTTATATCCAAGGATGGACGATCCTTAACTTCTTTTACCCTAATAAAGGCTTTATATATTCTTTCAGCTATTTTTTCTGCTTTAAAAGGATCTGTTTTGGGAAGAAGTATAGCAAATTCATCTCCCCCATACCTACAAACAGTATCTTCTTCTCTTAAAGAAGATTCTATGATTTTTGCTATCTCACAGAGAATTTTATCTCCTTCTGCATAGCCTTGTATTCTATTAATAGCTTTAAAATTATCTATATCACAGAAAAGAAATGATAGATAATTTCCTTCCCGAGAGGATCTTGCAATTTCCTCTTTAGCTCTGGCTAAAAAATAAAACCGAGAATAAAGACCGGTTAGCTCGTCCCTAATATATTTTTCTTTTAAAGTCTGGAAATACTTTATTTTCTCCAGACTAAAGGCAGTTTGTTCTGCAAGCATGCTCAGCATTCTAACCTCTCTTTCAGTCCAGGTTCTTCTTTTTTTGCTGTAAACGGTAAGTGTACCAAGTAGTTTATTCTCTGTTAGGATAGGAACACATATTAAAGAAAAAATCCCCTCTTTCTTACCTATTTCTGGGTAAAGAATTCTGGAATCCTTGCTTATATCATCTGAGGAAATGGGTCTTTTTTGCTGAGCAACTTTTCCTACCAGCCCTTCCCCTATCTTTAAAGAAACTTTAGCTTTATACTCTTCGCTTAGCCCATATCCTCCTACTAAAGTTAAATTTTCCTTTTCCAGGAGCCGTACGGAGGCAGCGTCTGCTCTTAATATCTTTGTTGACTCCTTTGCAATACCCAAGATAATCTCTTGAGGTTCCTGAGCTTTGGATATAAGTTTAGAGATTCTCCAAAGAACCTCAATTTCCCGTTTATAGTTTTCTTCCACATTATCTCCTTTTAAAAGGGAAAAATTTTTCGGAAGACTTGGCTGGAACCTACCAAAGGCGGACGTTCCTCGCTCTGTTAGATAGTTTTACATCTAACGGAGCGAGCAATGACAATAGTATACATGCTTTAGTGAATATTATGTGTCAGGGATGTCGAAGATTATTATTAATTCTCCACAAGACTCTGAGAAAAGGAGAAAAATAAAGCTGACTTATCTGTTATTTTTTCAAGATTTGGATAAACTCATCCACAGGAATAATAGCTAAGGTCATAGTCTGGATGGTTCCTCTTGAGCTTAACTCAACTGCCACTTTGGAGATGACTTCGTTACTTGGAGCATCAAGGATATTCACAAAATCATAAGGACCCAAAACAGCATATTGATGTAGTATCTTCACTCCCATTTTCTCCACTTCCTTATTAACCTCTTTTATCCTTTCAGGTTTTTCTCGGAGAGTCTTTCTCCCCTCACTGGTTAAGGTTGTGAACATCAAGTAAATGGCCATTTAAACCACACCTCCTTTTTAAAAAGTTGGCTTATCTGTAAAAATCTATCCCTTTTTATAGAACTTAACTTTCCTTTATCCACAGTATCCTCAGAGCATCCATAAAGCTTGCCAGCACCATAATTACAATCAGTATATCACCGATCATCATTCCTAGCTCAATTTTAAACCCCTGGAAAATAGTGAATATTCCAACTTGGTTTTACTTTTGAACAATGAGCTCAACGAGAAGTTTTGGAATCCATGCTATATCTTTATTCTTTCAATCTGGTAGTTCTTAACGGAAAGTACCTTGTCTTGTACAGATAAAGTGATAACGGTAGGAGGTTCTTTCTCTGCACGGGTAAACTTTAACTTATTTAATAGTTTCTTGCCGATAGGAAATAGATATACTGAAGGGAACTCGTCGGCTCAGGAATAGCTACTATTCCCATATTTCTACAACTGCAAGGGTAATACTACCACCCTTTTTGAATATGTCAAGGTACCCATGCGTTAAATCATTTAACTAAGTAACCGAAGTGAGTTGGTTGCAAAATATTAATACTGTGGTAAAATATTACATAAAGCAGTGAAAAAACAGAAAATTTAAGAAATCACTGGAGATAATATAAATGCGAGAAGAAAAAATGTTAAAAGTTGAACAAATGGGAGACCATGAATGGGAATTTGTCTATCCTCCTCAGTATTATAAGTTGATGGATAAGTTTGACAAAGGTGTTGATCTATGGGAAACAGGTCACACAAGCTCTGCTAAGAAAATTTATAAAGAAGTTATTGAGGAATTTCCTGGATTCATCGATGCCTACCATCACATAGCTATGCTCTACGAGGAATTAAATAGGGATCAATTGGCATTTGAAAATTGGGTAAAGGGTTATCAAATAGGGAAGAAGGCTTTTCCTCATAGTTTTATACCCGGCAGGGATCTGTTGCGATGGGCATCCCTGGAAAACCGCCCATTCTTAAGGTGTACTCATGCCCTTGGGCTATGTTTTTTCGACGGTGGGAATTTAGCAAAGGGCATTGAGCTATTTGAATTTATAATCTCAGTAAATCCCGATGACAATCAAGGAATAAGAGCAATATTGGTTGAAGGGTATTTAAAGACAGGGAATTATATGGCTGTTTTAGATATATGCAATAAATACAAAGGCGATTCTACAGTAGAACTTACCTATGGAGAGCCCTATGCCTTGTTTAAAATGGGCGATAAAGGCAAAGCCGCTCTTCTTTTAAGAAAGGCTATAAAATTTAGCCCCAAGGTAGCCAGGGAACTTTTAAAGAAGAGACATACATATCCTAAATCCACTTTCCCCGGGAGATATACCGTTGGCGGCGATGATGAGGCTTATTTTTACTGGGAGAGAAATGGAATCTTATGGGAGGACCCTGAAGTTAAGGAGTGGCTGATTCAAACCTCAGGAAGAGGTAAACCTCGTTAGATGCCTGCCTGTTGAATAGCAACAAAGAAAAATATCAACATTCAAAGGAGGAAAAAATGAGCTTAAAGTACAAGGAGCTTTCTTTTAAAGAGCTAAAAAAATACCATGATTTAACTGGATTTGAATATAAGACTACGGAAGAGTTTTCTCCTGTGGAAGAGGTTATCGGTCAAGAACGAGCAGTTAAATCTATAGAATTTGGATTAAATATAGAGGCTCCTGGGTATAACATCTATATTACAGGGATGAGTGATACAGGAAGAACAAGCGCTGTAAGAGAAATTTTAGAAAAAATTTCTCCTGAAATGAAAACACCCAGCGATTGGTGCTATATTTACAATTTCCAGGATCCTGATTGCCCTTTAGCCATTAATTTACCTCCAGGAAAGGGAAGAGAATTTAAAAAGGACATGAGAGAGCTTATAAAACTTTTAAGTACAGAAATCCCCCAAGCATTTGAAAGTGAGGATTATAAGAAAAAAAGAGCTCAAATTGCAGAAAAATATGAGCTTCAAAAAAGAGAACTTATTTCCAAAGTGGAAAAAATAGCTAAGGAGAAAAATTTCCAGATGGCCAAAACACCTCTTGGCTTTACAACCATTCCCTTAAAAAAAGATGGCCAACCTTTCAATCAATTAGAGTTTCAAAAACTTAAGGATGAGGAGAGGAAAAAAATTGAAACGGAAATGGATAATCTTCAAAGAGAAATAGCTAAAGTTTTAGAGACTGTTAACAGTGTTGATAGAAAATATAGGGAGGAACTTAATAAATTCAACAGACAGTTAGCTCTGTTTGTAGTTGAGCATAAGGTAGAGAGACTTAAGAAAAAGTATAAAGAAAATCCTTTGATAACAAATTATTTAAATGAGGTTAAATTAGATTTAGTAGAAAATGTAGAAGATTTTCTTAGAAAAGAAGAGCCTGAAAAAGGAATTTTCTCAAAGGCAAAAATTTCCCTGAGTTCACCTTTATCCCCATTTATAAAGTATGATGTAAATGTTGTGGTAGACAATTCTCATCTTAAAGGAGCACCCGTAATTATAGAGACAAATCCTACTTACCAAAATATGTTTGGTCGAATAGAAAAACGAACTTACTTAGGAGCCTATATCACTGACTTTACACGTGTCAAAGCAGGTTCAATTTTAAAGGCTAACGGAGGGTATCTGGTAGTGGATGTAGAAGAGGTATTGAAAAACCCCTTTGTGTGGGATGCTTTAAAGAGAACTTTAAGAAATAAAGAGGCAAGAATTGAAGATATAGGAGAGGAATTTGGTTTTCTCTCTGTTACTGCTTTAAGGCCTATGCCTATTCCATTAAATATTAAAGTAATAATGATTGGGAAAAGTGAAATTTTTAACTTACTTAGTGTTTTTGATACTCAATTTAAAAAAATATTTAAGGTAAGAGCTGATTTTGATTACGAGACAAAAATAAATAAAGAAAATATTTTGCGATGCGCCCGGTTTATCTGCAAGATTTGTAAAGAGGAAAAACTAAAACATTTTGATAAAGAGGGAATATCAGCCGTTATAGAATACAGCAATCGATTAGCTGAGGACCAGGAAAAAATTTCCCTTCAATTTGGAAAAATTGCTAATATTTTACGAGAGGCTAATTATTGGGCTACTAAAGAGAATAGGCCTTATGTTACCAGAAAATATGTAGAAAAAGCTATCGAGGAGAATGAATACAGGGGTAGTTTAATAAAAGAAAAAATTCAAGAGATGATCGAGCGCAGTTTCATTTATATTGATGTGGAAGGAAAAAAGGTAGGTCAAATAAATGGACTTTCTATTTACAATTATGGAGAGCTTACCTTTGGAAAACCAACAAGGATAACAGCTCAAACTTTTATGGGTGATAAGGGAGTTATAAATATTGAAAGAGAAGCTAAACTTAGTGGGAAAACTCACGATAAAGGTGTTCTCATCCTTTCTGGTTATTTAGGAGGTAAATATGGGATTAATACTCCCTTTTCTCTTTCTGCCACTATTACTTTTGAGCAAAGTTATTCTTATATAGAAGGGGATAGCGCTTCTTCCACCGAACTTTTTGCCATTCTTTCCAGTTTATCTGGACTTCCTATTGACCAGGGAATTGCCGTTACAGGCTCGGTAAATCAAAAAGGAGAAATTCAACCTATTGGTGGAGTAAATTATAAAATAGAAGGATTTTTTGAAGTTTGCAGGGCTAAAGGATTAACAGGTAAACAAGGAGTAATAATTCCTAAAAGCAATACAAAAAATCTTATGCTTAAAAAAGAGGTAATTGAAGCTGTAAGGAAGGAAAAGTTTCATATTTATCCTATATCTACAATTGATGAGGGAATGGAAATTCTCACAGGAGTAAAAGCTGGAGAAAGAGGAAAGGATGGAAAATTTCCTAAAGGTACAGTTAATTATTTGGTTGAAGATAAATTACTTTACTTAATGAAAAAACAGGAAGAGTTAAGAAAGAAATTTAGGATTTCTAAAAAAGGAACTCTATCATAAGAAATGAAGGTTTCAGTTTTAGGTTGTGGTAGATGGGGCTCTTTCCTTGCCTGGTATTCAGCTAAACTTGGCCATCAGGTAATTATCTGGGGTAGAGAAGAGTCAAATACTCGCAAAAACTTAACAGAAAATAGAAAAAATGAGTATTTAAAACTGCCAGATTCTGTTTTAGTGGAAAGCTCACTTGAGGTAGCACTATCCTCAGATATTATCCTTATAGCAATTGGCTCTCAAAACCTGCGATACCTCTGCAAACACCTTGCCTCTTACAATCTTTCCAATAAAATATTTGTTCTGTGTATGAAAGGATTGGAGGAAGAAACAGGTAAACGCTTAACACAGATATTCCGTGAGGAAATTACACAACCTACAAGTTTAGCTATTTGGGTAGGTCCAGGGCATCCTCAAGAATTCATTAAGAGAATACCAAGTTGTATGGTGATAAGCTCAGATAATATAGATGTTATTAATAAAGTAGTAGCTGCATTTAAGAGTGAGCTTATCAGGTTTTACTATAGCCAAGATGTAATAGGAAATGAAATTGGTGCAGCTTCAAAAAATGTAATGGGTATTGCTGCAGGGATGCTTGATGGGTTAGGTCTTAACAGTTTAAAAGGGCCATTAATGGCAAGAGGACCAAGAGAGATTTCTCGGCTTGTTAAGGCAATGGGAGGAAATGAGCTAACAGTTTATGGCTTATGCCATGTTGGTGATTATGCAGCAACACTTTTTTCAAACTACAGCCGCAACAGAAGATTTGGTAAAGATTTTGTCAATGGGGAAAAATTTGATAAACTTGCAGAAGGAGTATCAACTGCTCGTGCTTTAATGGTCCTTTCTAAACGTTACGATTCAGAGCTACCAATATGTGAGGCTGTTTACAGCATTATTAATAAAGCTCAAGAGCCAAAAAGGGTGCTAAGGGATCTTTTCTTATGGCCAATGAAGTCCGAATTTTAGCAAAATACTACCTTCAAGCAGTTGGTTGTAACTATTTCTGGTATATAATAAAAGCAAAATTAAGAAGGCTACAATGAAAATCCAGAAAATCTTAGCTTTGGATTTTGATGGATGTATTGTGGACAGTATAATGGAAGCTTTATTCATTAGCTACTCTTCCTACAGGGAACACATTAATAGAAAAACGCACATTTTTGATAACAAAGAACCAAGGGTGGATAATTTCTTAAACTTGATTTCTAATTATCCCTCCCAAGTTAATAAGTTTAAAAACTTAAGGCACTATATTAAGGATGCCTATGACTATGCTGTAATACTGTATATTAT
>JAGHCO010000251.1 GCA_021160405.1 Candidatus Aerophobota bacterium | reverse complement strand
TGATGAAAATATTCCTGATTGGTAAGATACCGACCAGGGATGGGCTCAATAATTTCCGAGAAAACTCTATGTTCTATGAAGAAGGTGGCTATCTATGAGTCCAAGAGAACGTGTTGAAAAAGCGTTGAATCATCAAGAGCCCGATAGAGTACCTTTAGATTTAGGATGTCCAAGTAATTCGATGTCTATAGAATTATATAAAAAGTTACGCCAATATTTGGGTATTTCTTCTCCCACAAAAGTAAAGGTGGGGTTAGATAATATTGTTCTTGATATAGAAGAAGAAATTTTAGAATCTTTGGGGATAGATTTTTGCCGGATTCATCTTAAGACACCACATACCTGGAAGAAAGTGGTAGCCGAAGACGGAACTTTTAGGGATGAGTGGGGGATAAAAAGGAAATGGGCAGCGGGAGGGGAATTTCTAGAAATGGTTGATGCTCCATTAAAGAATAAAACTATTGATGATTTAGAAAAATATCCCTGGCCAGACCCTTACGATAAAGGAAGAATAGAAGGGTTAGAGGAAGAAGTAAAAAGAAAGTATGAAGATACCGAATATGCAATAGTTGCTGACACTATAGGATTTGGTTTGTTTGAACAAGCATGGTATTTGAGAGGCATGGAACAACTTATGGTAGATATGATAGAAAATCCAGATTTTGTAAATGCTTTACTAGATAAGATTTTGGATTTATCTAAGAAATTTTGGGATGTATATTTAAGGGTCATAGGTAAATATATTGACGTAGTAGTTCATTTTGATGACTTAGGAGGACAAAATGGACTGCTTATCTCTCCCCAACTTTATCGTCAATTCATTAAAGAAAGACAGCGTCAGATTTTTTCCTTCATTAAAGAAAGAACAAAAGCTAAGCTATTTTATCATACCTGTGGTTCAGTCTATCCGCTCATACCTGATTTAATTGAAATAGGAATAGATATTTTACAACCAATTCAAACATCAGCTAAAGACATGGGAGATACAAAACTTCTGAAGGAGCGATTTGGGAAAAACCTAGTTTTTTGGGGAGCAATAGACTACCAAAGTGTTATAGCAAAAGGTACCCCTGAAGAGGTAGAAAATGAGGTTAAAAAACGCATAAGGGACTTATCTTCTGGTGGAGGATATGTGCTTTCTGCTACCCATAGCATGCATTCCGAGGTCCCTATAGAGAATATTATTAGCATGTACAGTGCTGGTAAAAAATATGGCAGGTATTAAGGAATGAGAACAGAGGTTTAATCTTTTCCCCAGAATATTTTTTACAAATCTTTAAAAGGAGGAGAAAATAATGGATAAAGAAATGAAGGTTATTATGATTCCTCATTCTCATTCCGATCTATCCTGGGGGGGAACTTTTTTCCAATGTGAAGTAATGAATATGGAAGCCTTAGATAGTGTTGTGGAATACTTCGAGACATCTCCAGGATTTAAATTTACCTCTGAACACATTCAGGCAATTAAAAGATATCTAGAGTTAATGCCAAAAGAAAAAAAGAACAGATTAATAAAATATATAAAGGAAAAACGGTTAGATGTTTCGGCATTATATCATGGGACAGAAGAAAACTTTCCTGGTCCAGAGGCACTGGCACGTAATTTTCTATTTGGTAAAAAGTGGCTGTTAGATAACTTAGGAGTAGAAAGTAATTTTGCCTGGAGTATGGATACACCTGGACACACAGCCCAAATGCCGCAGTTGTTTAGTAAAGCAGGGGTTAGCTTCTACATAATTTCCGGAGGAGCAGAGGGTCAAAAATTATTTCGCTGGAAGGCTCCCGATGGCTCAAGTATTACAGTATTTAGTATGGGTGGCTATACCTGGTCTTCTATACTCGGGTTCAGGGAAAGTCTTGAAAAGGTCAGGGAGAGATTTCCTGTTTTTATCAAACAGGTAAGAAAAAAGGGGGGAAAGATAATTTTAATTGATGATGGTTCTGATTGGTCAAGAATTGATCCTCGCACAGAGAAAGTTGTTAAGCAATGGAATGCTGCTAATTCTCCAAAAATAAAGATCACCAATACCACTGAATTTATAGAGGGATTGGAAAAAGAACAAGAAAAAGAACAAATAGAAGAGTTCACCGGTGAGATGCCAACCAGTTGGGTTTTTACTCCAGCAGGAGTTCCTCAAACCTATTATTGGATACGCTATGGTGAGCATAGTTTGCGGGGAGCTGAAAATTTGCTTGTTTTCGCCCATATTTCTACCGGCAGAACGTTTGATTATCCCCGGGATATACTGGCAGAAGCCTGGGAAAAACTTATCTTACGGGTAGAGCATAATTGGTTTGGACTCAATGGCGAAATAACAGAAAATGAGCGAGAGAAAGAACTGGCAAAAGTTTACTATACCGGCCAGGACTTGTTAGCCTATGCTACTGAGGAGATTACAGAGCGAATAAAATTTGGAGAGGACCTAAAAAAAGTCAGACCAATAGTTGTCTTTAACCCAACACTTTACTCGAGAAAAGATTATGTAAAGGTAAGAGTGGGTGGGTTTTCTCAAATGAAAGAAGAAAAAAAAGGAAGGGGAATTCTGGAGAGAGGAGTCAAGGTTTATTCATTGAAGGACTGGCAAGGAAATTATGTAGAATATGAGATATTAAAGGAATTAAAAGGAGAGAGCGGAGAATTAGAGGGATACGAAATAGGATTTGTCGCTGAAGATATCCCTCCTTTGGGTTATAAGACTTATTATCTTTCCCAGGATAAAAGATGGAAAAGAAAAGTTGATATTCAAACCTCTTCCCGTTCTATGGAAAATGAGTTTTTGTCTATTCTTTTTGATAGTACCGGCCGAATGAAAAAAATCATAGAAAGAAAAACTAATACCAATGTGGTGAAAGAGGGATTTTTTGATATTGTAGCCTTAGAAGATAGGAATGTTGACCTGGAAGAATGGCTGAGTGGTGAAAAATTAACAGAAGAATATGAAACTTTAAGTATTAAATCCACTATAGTTAATGCTCAGGCTTTGGTTAGTAGTCATATAAAGGATGTAGCCCGCATCAGAAAAAAATTTACTCTTTATCAAAACTGTCCATTCCTCGATGTTGAATTAACTATTGATTGGCTGGGAAAAGATTATGAACAATTACGAACAATGATGCCCTTTTCATTTAAGGGTGAGAGATGGTATGAGGTGCCTTTCTATCGGGTTTGTTATCCAGAAAAATTACCTATGTGGATGCCTTATGGTGAGGCGTGGAGAGGAGCAAAAGTATGGGAATGGTTCCGTTGGCCTGATATTAAGGTCCTGGAGAAAAAACGGCAGGTTCAAAACTGGTTGATGCTAAAGGGTGGAAAATCTACCGTTCTGCTGGTTACTTCGCATTCCGTTTTTCATTTTGAGGATGATAGCTGCACTGTTGAGCATGTCCTGGTAGAGAACAAATATAGCTGTGGCGATCCTAGAGTATTTCAAAATGACAGGCCCCGGACATTCAATTTTTATTATCGCTTGTTTGCCGGCGAGAATTTCTTTCCTGAAAAGGAAGGGCAATGTTTTCATATGCCTTTGCGAGCAGTAGGCGGCTGGCGAGACGAATTCTCATCTAATGACAAAGAACATAAGATTTTACTCGAAGAAAAATCTTTTTTAACTTCATTGTCCAGGGGATTTGTTATAACTGCCTTTAAAGGGGCAGAAGATGGTAATGGGTATATTTTACGAGGTTACCAAACGGATGATGAATCAAAGGTTTTACTGGAATGGGGCTTACCGGTGAAGGAAGTAAAAGAAGTAGATTTGCTGGAGCGTTCTTTGCCTCACTCCAGAAATATAGAGGTAAGGGATAAAGTGATGAGCTTTTCTGTGAAAAAATGGGAGATTATCAGTTTGAGAATTAATTTAGGAACATAAAGTGCCAGAAATTGGAATAGTTCTCACCACTTATATGGATATAAACTGGTTTCTCTCTTCCGAAGAGCGTTTAAGAAGTAATTAATATCGAGACAGTAAAGATCAGGGAATCTTGTGGATATAATGAATGTAGAAAAATAGCAAAAGTAGCGATTAAGTAATAGAGTCTAATTTTTTTCTTAGAGTCGGGAACGGTTACATAATACTTAAGAGATGCTAGTATTTCTCAGAGAAAGAAAACTAATAAAAGCATAGACAGGATTTCGTTAAAGAAACCGATACTACATTAATTAGATGGGAGTTTTTGTTAATGTTAAAGCACAGAGATAGTCATGTTAGTTACTGGAGAAGGTGTTTAAAAAATTCAAAAGTAAGGACAGCCTATTTCTATATAGCTATACCCGTAATTCTTGTTCTAGTTTTCAGAATTATTCCTGTATTTGTTTCGTTGGGAATAAGTTTTACCGATTACGACATAATTAGGCCTGCTCGTTACGTTGGTTTAGCCAATCTAGATAGGCTTATACATGATGAAGTCTTCTGGAATGCACTTTGGGCTGTTGCTTACTATACAATGGGAACGGTTCTCCCAACTTTATTTATCGGTTTAGGAATAGCTCTTGTACTTTTCAGCAAATGGTTTAAGGGAAAATCAGTATTCAGGGTTATTTATTTTATACCTGTAATACTTTCTATGACTGTTGTTTCTTTGGTCTTTGCCTGGCTATTAGACCCTACCTTTGGAGTAATGAACTATTTCCTTGAAACTTTGGGTTTACCATCACAGGGATTCTTGGCGGATCCAAATCAAGCAATGCCTTGTATAATAGGTATTAGCGTATGGAAAGGAATAGGGTATGTTATGGTAATATATCTGGCTGCTTTAACGTCTATTCCTCCTAACTTATATGAAGCGGCTACTTTAGATGGGGCTAATAGAATCCAAAAATTTAGATATGTAACCTGGCCTTTATTAAAACCAGCAACTTTATTTATCGGTTTAGGAATAGCTCTTGTACTTTTCAGCAAATGGTTTAAGGGAAAATCAGTATTCAGGGTTATTTATTTTA
>JAGHCO010000134.1 GCA_021160405.1 Candidatus Aerophobota bacterium | reverse complement strand
TTTAGAAATTTTAGTTAATTCCTTCATTGGAACAATAAAACTTATAAATCTCAATATTAGTATAAATGATTTTTCGCCTTCTAAGGGTGGAAAGGCCATATTTTATAGCCTTATCCAGGTTGTCTCTAATAATAAAGAGCAGATACAGGCAGAGGGATGGTGCCAAGGATCTTTGAACTTTTCAAGAATCTATCCCAGACCTATGGGAGAGGGAAATTTTAATATTTATTTAAACTCTGGTCTCTATAAATCCGTTTGTTTTAAAAATCTCAAGATGCCTTTAAAGATAGAATTTAAAGGGGACAAAGTAAATTTCACCTTGGTAAGTACTATTGACGTTTTGAATCTAAGAAAATTGGAGACCTTAAAAAATTTAAGGTTAGGGGCTGGGGTTGTTTTTGATCTTGATAATAGAATTATCTCTTCTACTCTCTTAAAGGGTAAAATTTCCCCGTTATGTAACCTAAATGTGTCTTTCAAGGCAGTCCTTTCTAAGGATTTACCTTGGAGGTTGTCCTTTGAGCTATCTTCTGTTGATTTTTCTAATGTCTTTAAGGTAATTAAGCCAATTCTGCCTCCAGAATATCAAAGATGGGCCTTTTATGGAAAAGGAGAGGCAAAAGGCCACTTAGAAGGGAATTACACTCAAGGAAGACCAACATTTGAAGGCGATCTGGCCCTCCATTTTTGCCGTGGGGGATTTAGTTCACCCAAAGGTACCAAAGCAGCAGAGGGAATAGAAGGTAATATCATTATTAAATTGAAGTTTCCTCCAAATAAGGATATAAATTTTTACCTTAGCTCCGAGTTGAATGGGGGTGAATATCTATGGTGTACATATTATAAAGACCTAACAGAAAAGACTATAAGGCTTACCTCCCAAGGAGATCTTAGGGATAACTATCAAAAAATTAGATTTAATGGCTTAGTAGATATCTTCAAAATAGGTAAATGTAACTTTTCTGGTTTTATTCAACCGAATCAGTATAACCTCCTCTTTGAGGTGAAAAATATCTCGGACATAATAGCCTTCTTTTTGGAAAAGGAATTAGAATTGACAGGCAATTCTCATTTAAAGCTAAAAATTAGTGGTGATAAAAAACAGATGAATATAGAAAGAAAAATAGAATTAAAAGATACTGACTTAATTATGTCTCAAAGACACTTTTATTTACGTGGAATCAAATTGATGCTTCCATTTGATTTTTTTTTACCCACCTCATAGTTCAAAAAGATCTATAAGAAATAGAGTGGGGATACTTGACATAGAGACCATTAAAAGAGGTGACATAGAAATAAAGGGGCTTCATACAAGATTGGTATTATCTCAAAATAAATTATATTTATTAGACAATATCAACCTAAATTTATTTGGAGGTAAGATTAGGTTATCAGGGCTAAAGGGTGAGTATCTCCTTTCACCTGATAGATATTTTAATTTTTCTATAAAAATAGAAGATATAAATATAGGTCTCCTACCCTATATCAAAGGAATATTTTTAGGTTACCTAAAAGCAGATTTTCCCAAAATAAGATACCAAAATAAAAGACTGATTACCAAGGGGAGATTTCTAATCAATATCTTTGGAGGGCAAGTGGAGGTTACCAATTTTTTTGTTGAAGACCCCCTTTCCAACTCTCGAAAGATAGGTTGTGACATATATTTTGATAATATAAATCTTGAGATGCTTACCAATAATATCAAAATTGGCAAGATGACAGGTATAATCCGTGGGTCTATCAAAAAACTTGAGATAGAATATGGTCAACCTTCTAGGTTTATATTGGATATTGAATCTGTTAAGAGAAAGGGGATAAAACAAGTAATTAGCGTAGACGCAATAAAAAATTTGTCACTTCTAGGTACTGGCTCAACAGGGATAATGGCTGTCCTAAGGAGTGGATTAAATCGATTTTTCTCAGAATATCCATATAGTTGTATAGGTTTTTCCTGCATTTTAGAAAATGATAAATTTTCCATAAGGGGCAAAATCCACCATGGAGGTGTTGAGTACCTAATTCGTCGTTCTTTCTTACGAGGCATCGATGTAGTGAATCAAAATCCAGATAATGAAATCAGTTTTAAGGATATGCAGGAAAGGATAAAAAGGATATTTAGGGACTAATTTGACTTAAGGGTAAAAATAAAATAAAAAGATTTAAAAAAGGAGGGTTATATGAGGCATAGATATATTTGGTTTTATGGTTTTCTTATATTCGTCTTAGTATCCTGCGTTACGGTAAACATATACTTTCCAGCCGCTGCAGTGCAAAAGGCAGCAGATAAAATTGTAACCGATGTGCGAGGGAAATCAGAAGAACAAAAGTTCCAAAAAGAGCCAAATAAGGGAGGCTTATTATTTTTTAAAAAATTTAAAAGATTTTGTTTTATTACAGAAAAGGCCCATGCCCAAATAAATATTGAAATTTCTACTCCAGCCATTCGTGCTCTCAAGGCATCCTTAAAGAAGAGATTTCCAAAATTAAAACCCTTTTATGACAGAGGAAATATTGGGGAAAATAACAAAGGCTTTGTAGATATTAGGAATTTGTCTGGCTTAGGACTTAAAGAGAGATCAGAACTTATGCGCTTAGTTCAAAGTGAAAACAAAGACCGTAAGGCACTTTATAAGGAGATTATGAGGGCCAATAAATTCGGACCTGAGGTCTTGCCAAATATTCAAAAAATCTTTGCAAATAGCTGGCGAAAAAAATCTAGACCTGGCTGGTGGATTCAGGAAGACAATGGTAATTGGAAGAAAAAGTAAAGATTATTTGCCTTATTAAATAACTACGTCCTTCAGCCAGCTTCTATTTTCTTTGTACCAATCTACTGTCCTTTTTATACCCTCTTCTAGAG
>JAGHCO010000177.1 GCA_021160405.1 Candidatus Aerophobota bacterium | reverse complement strand
GGGGGGATGCTCGCACTCCCCCGCGCCCCTAGTTATTTACGAAGGATGCTTATTCTACACTCACCCCTGGGCTTTTTATACATACCACATTCTCAGCAAAAAATCAAGAGAGCAAAAGTGCAAGATAAAAAAATAAACTCATCTCTTTTAGAAAAACTATTTTTAAAAGAAGTTGAAAGAGTTGAAAAAATATGGATAAAAGGCACCTACCGCTGGCTCGCCCAAAAATACCCGAAAGCCTACACCAAGTTGAACTCATTAGAGAATACTCTTAACGACATCTGGCGAAAAGCTGAAGAAGGAAAAGCTAGCCTTGACGATTTTACCAAAGCCCTACGAGCCTGGTCATCCTATATTAGAAAAGCAGTATCCAAAAGAAAAGAGAAAGAAGATAGCAAAACTTGAGTGAGAATTTTATCCAGGGGGAGAAAATTTGGATAAAAGATCACAAATTGTAGAAAAAATAGCAAAAGAGCTATCGAGGGTGGGGGCAGATTGGATTCAGCTTTTTTATCATTACAAAAAGCGCGGACTTTCTAAATGCTCCAATCAAGAACTTGAAAATATTCTAAATGATCTAAAGAAAGCAAGAGTATCTTCAAGAAAACAGGGTAGGCCTCCAATAGATAGGCTGAAGAAAATTTATGGAGAAAGGAGGCAGGAGTGAAAACGATTGAAATAAGTGTAAAAGCAGATTATCTTCCCAGCTGGGGGTTTTGGGAGGGAACAAGAGAGATAATCCAGAACGCTTTGGATGCAGGGATTAAAAAAATAGCTTACGATTCTCAAATAAAAACTCTTACAATAGAGGATACAGGCTCAGGATTTAGCACCGAGGCATTTTTGATAGGATATACCACTAAAGCCAGAGATGATAAAACTATTGGCCAGTTTGGAGAAGGACTTAAGTTTGGATCACTGGCCTTAGTGAGAAGTGGTTATCCAGTAGTTATAACTTCTCAGGGTAAAACTTATATTCCTACAATCACCAAAAGCAAATATTTTAACAGCAATGTTCTTGCCTTCCAGGTAGAAAAAGATGGTACAAGGGAAAATGGGACAGAAGTCAAGGTGCAAAATGTAAGCTTGGATGAGTGGGATCTTATTAGAGAAAGAATTTTAGTTTTAAACGAAAACTATGATCCCTTGAGAGAAATTCTAATCGAAGATGAGTATAAAGGCAAAATTTACTACAGGGGAATATTTGTGCGCGAGATGAAAAATAGCTTGTGGGGCTACAACTTCAATGATCTAACTATAAACAGAGATAGAGACATAATAGATGATTACTCTTTAAAAAGAGCTGTAGGAAAAGCCATAGCAGGGGTAGATAGCTTATCTATCATTCACAATTTCATAAAAAATCTCCAAAATCAGGATGTTTTAGAATCATCGGCTATTATCCATGCATGGGATATACCGAAAGAAAATGTTGAGCTCTGGGAAGAAGCTTGGAGATTGGTTTTTGGTGGTAAAGCGGTGGTAGAAACTGATGAGAGATTAAGAGAAGAAGTGGAGTATTTCGGATACAAAGTGGTAAGAGTGCCTTGGGGATGTAAAAATATGTTTGAGGAATTAGTTGAATCTGATAAAGATGTTATTGAAAGAATAAAAGAATTTCAGTGGGAAGATAAAGGACCTATTGATATTAAAAGGTATCCAACGTTTAAAAAAGTGTATATTGGCTTGGGAAAACCTGCCTCGGTTCACTGGTTCAGGATAAAGCTTAACAACCCATTTGCAAAAGCATACGCTATGAGTAAAAAGGGGACTATTTATCTTGATAAAAAATTATCTCTCGATGAGATATCCATGATAGAAGCTTTAGTGCATGAGATAGTGCATGTGAAATACGGCCTACCTGACAATACACCAGAATTTAATCAGGTTTACGGGGAGGTATGGAAAGATGTTTTGAAAGCAATTATATCAAGATAGTACTTTTATTTGGGGGCGCGCAAAAGACAAAGGGGGTTAAAGTGTCAAGAAGGGCTTTGGTGGTTTCTAAAATAGCCGAGAATTTAAGTAGGATAGGGTTAAGCTGGGACAAGCTCTTTTCTGCGTGCCATCGACAAGGCATTTGGCAGTATTCCACCCGAGAACTTGAAGAAATTTTAAGAAAGCTCAAAGAGGCAAATCCCGGAGAAAAGTTAGAGGAGAAATTTTAAGGTAAAAAGGGGCTCCCCCTTTGGGGAGCCTTAACTTTTCAGTACAAAGGAGATATTTGATGGCAAGGTTTGAAGATGTTATCAGAGCAATTAACGAAGAAACACTGATAAGTTTGTTTGAGAAACCATTATTTTTTAAAGATCAAAGAGCACTTGCTAATATTCTTCAAAAGATGGGAATAAAAAAATTGGCAAATATCGTTGGTAGATACTTCGATGAGGATATAGATGATGAATTTCGTGATTTTATTGATGGGGAAATTAGCCTGCTTTATAAACTTACTGGAATAAATGAAGAACTGGATAAAGAGAAAGGTAAGGTAGGTGTTGGAGTGGATTTCAAGGATGTTATTGAAAGGATAGATGAGGATGTACTTTTCAATATTTTCTCCCAGGGCATTCCAGAGGAAGATAAAGAGGCCTCTTTTGAAAAATTAGGTAAGGTGGGAATAAAAAAGTGGATTTCCACTTTAGCAGCCTGTTTTGACAAAGCGCAAGGCACACCCGATTTTCAAAGGTTCATCCGGGGGGTAGCATCTTGTCTTTTTCATATTGCAAGGCTGAAAGATACAGTCGAGATGGAAAAACAACTTGGACTTTAGGAGGAATTTATGCTTAACAGATTTCGCCCTAAATACTTATCTGATGTTATTGGACAGAATCAGGCAAAAAAGATTTTATCTTTAGAGATTGCAGCGGTAAAAAACTCAAATTACAAAAAGAAGATGCCTCACACATTATTTTTAGGGCCTTCGGGATGTGGTAAAACAACTTTAGCCTGGGCGGTTGCCAATGAACTCGGTGCTCCAATATCGATGGTTCAAGCCAAAAGGCTCACCAGCAATAAAGATATATTCAATGCTATCCCTATTATCAATGGTAACCCGCAGTATATCCTTTTTGTTGATGAAATTCATGAGATGCCAATGAAGGTCCAGGAAGAGTTCTATCTTGTTATGGAAGATGGGATACTGGATGTTAGGGATTTTACCACTGAGTATGAAAAAATAACAGGTAAAAGGTTAGAAAGGGTAACTCTAAAAGGACTAATTGTAATCGGTGCAACTACAAGAGAAGGCGATCTTGAGATACCATTTAGAAATAGATTTGGACTGGAGGTGTACCTGGATAAGTATTCAGAAAAAGAGATAAGAGAGATTATACAAAAAGCTAGGAAAAAACTCTTAGTGGATATAGATGATGAGGTTCTGGATGAGATAGCTAAAAGAAGTAGGGGCGTTCCCAGAAGATCCTTATCTCTTTTAGAAAGATTAGAATCAGTTGCACTTGCCGAGGGTAGCAGGATAACAATGTCAATAGCTAAAAAGACCTGGGATCTTTTGTTAATAGATGATCTTGGACTGACAAGGCAGGATTACAGAGTTCTAAAATGTTTGAAAGAGCAAGGTAGGATGGGGTTAAAACCACTTATCGCCCAAACAGAACTTTCAGCAAGTACTATAAGAACAATAGAACCATATTTAGTTCAACTTGGGCTTGTAAAAAGAACATCCAAAGGGCGAGAGATAACAAATAAAGGGATAGGATATTTAAAAAACGTGGAGTTTTAAAATGACTATGAAAAATAAAAGGAGTATTAAGGTTTCTTTGAATGGCAAAACTTACCTAATGATGCTTCGAAAGGAAAAGGGGGTTAGAAAAGATTATTTGATGCTTTTACTTCCCCAAAACCTAGAAGCGCGAGTTAGTAAAAAAGTCATAGAAATTATTCCTACTGATATTCAAGGAGATAAAGATGCAAAGTGTGAAATGCCCATACTGTAAGAAATTGATGTATTCTGCTTATTGGAGCAGAGGTAAAAACCGATGTATTTACTGCAAAAAAGAGTTTATCTTAGAAATTAATGAGGGTGGGTTCCATGCAAAAAAGAAAACTTGAAAGAATTGAAGTTTACTGTGATGGTTTGTGTGAGCCAAATCCAAAAGGTATTGCAACTTACGGATATACCATTTTTCAAAATGGTAAAGAGATAAAATGTGGATGTGATTGGTTAGGGGAAGGCGATGGGATGACCAACAATGTAGCAGAGTATACTGCAGTGATAGAGGCTCTTTCCTGGTTAAAAAAGCGGGATTTGGATAAAAAAGCTACCAAAGTCATTGTGAAAAGTGATAGCCAACTTCTTATAAATCAACTCAAGGGAAACTGGAGAGTTCTTTCGGAAAGGCTTTTGCCCTTATTTAAAAAAGCAAAATGCCTATCAAGCCTATTTAATATAGAGTACAGGTGGATACCAAGGGAAAAGAACAAAAAAGCAGATATGCTCTCGCGAGTAGCTTATGGGTGTTACTTGAAAGAGAAAGAAAAGAACAGCCCTAGAGCGATCAGGTGAGTCTAAAATTTGTCAAATTCTGCTCTTTGTCGTAAGATAAGTGTGAAAGTGAGGTGATTGAAGGTGAGTAAATTAGAATTAATAATTTTGCCTGAGAGAAGAGAAGAGCTGGCGCGAAAGCTTAGTGTGGATCCTAAGATAGCAAAAGAAGTATCCAGAATGGGTCTTAGTATGGAGCCTCCTGGAAGCGATAGGGAGATAAGATTTGCTGAATATCTTGAGAATATGAAGATTTCAACTGATACACTAAAGGGGTCTGCTGATAAAGCTAAAGTGCAAAGAGAACTTAAGATATTACTGGAAGATGAAGTATGGAAAGAGAGAGGCCTAAAACTTATCTCTCTGGTTAAAGATAGATTAGAGAGAAATAGAGTAGAATATACTCACCTTGATGCTCTTGTTGTAGCGTTTCTTATAGCGAGAATAATTATTTTAGGTAAGATGTGGTAGCCCCCGTTCAAATCTTTGCGGGGGGCTACCTCGCTTGACATAAAATCAAAAATTTCCTACATGTGACAGTGCCTACCTGAAAGCATCCTATCAAAAAAGCTTAAAAAGCTCATGCTTGTTTTTTATTGGATATATTATTGTCTTTGCGAAAGATAAAAGCTACTTAGGAGGTAAGATAATGGAAGTTATACAAAACAACGGGGTATCCAAGATTAGAATTGATAGCATTGTGATGGATGATGCTTTAATGTTCAGAGAGAAACTAGATGAGGATTGGATACGGCAGCTTCAGGAAAGGTATGAGAACGGCTTTGGTGTCGATCCGATTAAAGTTTGCGAAGTAAAGGGAAATGGTCGTCTTTTAATAGATGGCTTTCACCGATTAACTGCGGCAAAAAGAGCGGGCCTTGAAGAATTAAATGCTATCTATACCTATGGAACCTATGAAGATGCTAAATGGATGGCAGCATTTGCAAATCTTAGGCACGGCAAACAACTCACCAGAAAAGAAAAAAGAAAAGTTGTAATGTTGTACCTTGAAAGATACCCAGAAAGATCTGATAGGTGGATTGCAGAGGACGTGGGAATTGACCATAAAACAGCCCGAGAGATACGAGAGGAGTTGGAATCAGTTGGGGAAATTCCCCAACTGAATGAGTTTGTGGGAAAAGATGGTAAACGCTATCCCAGGACTAGAAAGCATTCCAGCCGATCAGGGCAAAAATCCGAAGATCGAGAATCTAAAGTAGATCTTGAAGTTTCTGATTTAGATGAAAATAATCCTGATGAATTAGCTCAGAGAGCCAAAGATATTCTGGACTATGTAAAAAAACATGGTGAGGTGATCCAGGACGATTTTGCTGAGGAGAATGAAAAATCTCAAGATGAGGAACCTAAAAAGAAAAAAGAAAGGCTTCACAAGGTAGAAGAACCACCAGCAAAGAGGAATCCATTAGGAGGGTACACTTTAGAACCAGCTAAAGAAGAAGAGGAAGAAGAACTACATCAGGATAAAATAATGGACTTTGTAAATGAAGGCTGTGAACCAGTTGATCCGTCGAAGATTAAAGATGTGGATGAAAGATATGAACTCGCAAAAGTATTTGCTCAGTTTATCAACCTCACTTTTGAAGAGATGGAGTGGGAAGATGATGTGTATGAAGATTTCTTTGAGCTTGAAGATGGGAGAGTTTTTCATGTTATTATCAAGGAGAGACGAGTTAGCTCGAAAAATAGAAATATAGAAAAGGAAGACAAGAGCTGGTTTAATTCCGACATGGAAAAAGAGATGGAAGAAGAAGAGGTATTTTAAAAAATAATGTTCTGGTCTTCACGCAGGAAACCCAAAAATAATTTAGGAGGAGAGGATTGAAAATAAAACTTACATCGGGTGCTTCTGAAAAAATCAAATTTTTACGGTCTTTAACTTTAAAACCGAGCCTGCCTATTTTACATAATATACTCATTTTCTCAGATAACGGCACTCTCAAGGTGGCTGCTACTGATCTTGAGACTACTATTATCTTTACGCTTAAAGAAACAAGATGGGAGGGGGAAGATAGGTTTCTTTTACCAGCCAGAGAGATATCTGAGATACTTAATCAAGCTACAGAAGCCAAAATATGCAAAGAGGATGCTAACCTGGCAAAGGTTTTGCTAAACGGTGTGAAGTTTGAGATAGCTTTGACCAGTGTAGATGATTTTCCAGATCTTCCATCCTTGGGCAAAGAACATAAATGTTTTTCCGTCCCTGGTGATGTTTTTAAAAAAGCTATTCAAAAGGTGGTCTTTGCCACTGCAAAGGATACTGATTTTTCTCCACTGCGAGGTGTGAATTTAAGATCTAAGAGCTTAATTGCAAGTGATGGGCATATCTTAGCGATAGCAACAATTTACAATCAAGAACAGGATACAAATTGTATTATCTCGCCAAAAGCCCTGTCTCTTCTATCTAAATTTCTAAGCAATCAGAACATAGATGTATATGTTGGGGAAACCACTATCTGTTTTAAAACGGATGATCTTTTCATATCTACTCAGCTTATAGCACAGAAATTTCCTGATATAAGCTCTATTTTAAGAGAAAAAATGGAGATTAGCTGCTTGGTTGAGAAAAATGCACTAAAAGATATGGTACAAAAAGCATCCATACTGGCAAAAGATGCTGCGAATCGGGTAGTTTTAGATTTTGATAAAGAAAAACTGTTAGTATCATCTACCAGCAGCATAGGCAACGCTTTGGGTGAAGTGAGTGTTAAAGTGAAGTGGGGGAGTGAGAAGCTTCCTGTAAAACTTGGATTCAACTACGCTTATCTTTTAAGCATTTTAGAAAGGTTAGAAGAAGAGATTATTGAAATTGGATTAATTGATCCAGAATCTCAAACTATCTGGAAAGGAGATAAGATGGCAAAATACGTGCTCATGCCAATGAAGCTTACATAACTTGACATAAAAACAAAAATTTTGTGGTAATATTAAGACGCGCCCCTAAACAAATCTGCCAGCACAGCGCAAAAAGATACTCTCGGCTTTTTTATTGGAGCTAACGAGTGATAATAAAGTTCAAAGAAAATACAGGATTTGATGAGATGATCAACAGGGTTGTTCAAGGACATTGTTTGGATGTTTTGAAAACAATACCTTATAATTCGATTAATTGTGTTGTAACATCACCCCCTTATTATACTTTAAGAAAATATAAAGAAGCTGAAACAGATTGGGGGGATTGGGTTGGGCAGCTCGGGCAAGAACCTACTTTAGATCTTTATCTTGATCATCTTTTATTAGTTACAAAAGAGATAAAAAGGATATTAACCCCTACGGGCATCTTATTTTGGAATCATGGAGATAGCTACGATAAAAATAAATGTATGACTCTTCAGGGCTACCGCCTTGTTTTGAGAATGGTGGAAGAACAGGGCTGGATTTTAAGACAGAGAATCATCTGGGCAAAAGAGATTTGGATAAAAAAAGAAAATAGATCTTTGGGTAATGCTGTTCCACATCCAGCAAAGAACAGGCCGAATTTCACTCATGAAGAAGTGTTTATATTAACGAAAAGTGAAAAGTATTGGTATGATCCACTTTATAGAATTCCGCATAGCAGATTCGAATTAAATAAAAAATTAAAGCAGTATCACTTTGATGAATTTGCAAATGAAAATGATTTTCTCGAGCCGAATATAGAAGATGATCTGCCAGCTATGGGCAAAAATATACCATCTGTTTGGTTTATAAGTTTGGGCAAATTTTCTGTACCACATTTTGCAGTATTTCCTCCTGAGCTTATTGAATCATTAATTAGTATGGGCTGTCCATCGTTTGTGTGCAAAAAGTGCGGGAAGCCAAGAGAAAGAATTATATCCAAATCTTATCTTCCTACACGCCTTAAAACTCGCCTGGTAACAGATAAAACTGGAGCAGATCAAGATCCCTATAAATCTCTACATTTGAGTGATATCGCTAAATACGAAAGTAAGGTCATTTATCAGCACGGCGGGTGGACTAAATGTGATTGTGATACTCAGTTTTTACCGGGCATTGTTTTAGATCCATTTCTTGGGTCGGGGACAACAGCAGTTGTCGCTGAAAGATTAGGAAGAAGATTTATAGGGATAGAGGTATCTAAAAAATATTGTGAGATGGCGGCAAAAAGAATAAAAAAGGAAGTGCAGCAGAAAAAGCTAAATCTGGTGAGCCTAGGATAAGGGCTGTCTCTTCATTGAGGCAGCTCTTATCCGAAACGCAAGACTAGATAATGATAGAGAGTATAGTCCATGGAGAAATAAATAATTGGATCAATCATCATATTTTACCTGATATGTGGTATTGGACTTTGGAATCTTTTTTCTGGTAGCCGCTTTATTAATTTTATTTTTCCTGGGGAGATCAAATGCAGCCAAATAAAGAATTAGATTTAATAGCAAAAAATATAATAAAAGAGTTCGGGGAAGATGCTCTTATATTTGGAAGAGAAAACGACAGGATAAAGGACATAGAAAGAGTTCCAACAGGATCATTTGCTCTGGATATTATAACAGGTGGGGGGTATCCTAAAGGAAGAATAATAGAGATATTTGGGATGGACAGAGTGGGCAAAACTTTCGCCGGGCTCATCTGTATAGCTGCAAATCAAAAGCAAAATAAAACCTGCTGCTTTTTAGATATAGAGGCAACCCTAAATTATACCTGGGCAGAGAAAATAGGCGTTGATACTAATTCTTTAATTATCTCTCGCCCATCTTGTGCAGAAGAAGCTTTAGAGATAACAGATAGGCTCATAAGATCGGGAGGAGTTGATCTTGTGGTTTTGGATTCAGTTGCGGCTTTAGTTTCTCAAGAAGAACTTGATAAAGATATGTCTCAAGAGACGATGGCAAAACAGGCAAGATTAATTTCTAAGGCTTTGAGAAAGTTTGGCGCGTGGGGAAGTAAAACAGGCACTACTTTAATTCTCATAAACCAAATGAGACAGGATATAACATCTTTTTATCCAAGACTCACAACACCCGGTGGAAATGCAATCCGGTTTTGGGCTTCTTTAAGGCTTGAGCTTAAATGCACTGAAATATTTAGTAACAAAAAAGGCCACAGAGTGAAGGCAACAGTTGTCAAAAATAAAACCGCTCCCCCCTATCTATCTGCAACATTTGATCTTATCTATAACGAACCCTTAGTAAGAGAAAGAGAGATTCTGCATATAGCATCTGAGCTTGATATTATTCAAAAGAAAGGTGGTGGGTATTATTTTTTAGAGAAAGAGAATTTGGGCAGGATGAACGATGCAATAGATAGATTAAAGAAAGATAAATCCCTGTGCGAAAAAATAGAAGCTCAGGTAAAAGAGCTTTTATTGTAGTTTTTTAAAAGGAGGCACAGATGCAACAAATATTATTTTCAAATCCAGTTTTTAAACCAGGCCTAAATTTTACAGTGAGATTAGGAGAGAAGTGGAAAGATAAGCTGAGAATTGGGGATTTTGTAGAAATAGAAGGTTTTGATGGGATTGGTAGGATTAGAAAGATTTACGTTTGTAAATTAGCAGAAATTTCTCAGGAAGTATTAGAGAACGAACACGATCCCCAGTGTAGGAAATGGGAAAGTTTAGTAGAAGTTCTCCGGCAGGTTTATCCTGAACTGCAGAATAAATCAGGAGAAGAGATTGAGGAGGTTACTGTTACTTGCATTGGCTTTTGGCTTTATAAAAGATACAAAGATAGAACTTTATTACAGAAGAGTGATTAAATGGATATAAATAAACATAAACAAATTGGAGAATTGTCTCCATTAGAGCTAAGTAATCTATATAGGCAGCAAAAAAGTCTGCAAAAAATAGGTGATATGTTTGGTATAACAAGAGAAAGAGTGCGACAAGTTATGGAGCAAAAGGGTGTTCCTAGAACACGAAGAAAGATTCTGGAAGAAAGAGATATGGAAATCGCCAAAAAATATGAAGATGGATATAGTATTGAACAGCTAATACAGATTTATCAGGTAAGTAAGATGCAGGTATATCGTGCTCTTTGTAAATATAGTTCTTTGTGGAAAAATAGATTTCAGACAAGAAATTCACAAATCTGTTCTGATTATCTAAAAGGTATGCTGATAAAAGAAATAGCCAAAAAATATAATCTAAGTGAATCGCATATCCGAAGTATTCTTCAAAAATCCGGAAAGCGAGTTATACACCGTAAGAATATAGCTCATAAACATATTTATATGCCGGCAGAGCAATTTAAAAAACTTAAATTACATTCTCGAAAAATTGAGGTACCAATGAGTTATGATATTAGGTAAGCTAATCGATCTTTATTTAAATTTAATCACCAGACAAACCATTTGTGAGCAAAAAAATGACTATAAGTGAACCTCAGTATAAACTAAAAAATATTTTAAAGAACATATTTCCTAACTTCCACTTTGAAGAAGAGTATTACATAGGCTCAGAAAACTTAAGGCTTGATTTTTATTGTCCAAAGCTTTCTCTTGCTTTTGAGTATCAGGGACCCCAGCATGATGAATACAATCCATTTTTCTTTAAATCAGAAAAAGAGTTCATCGAGCAGAAAAAAAGAGACAGAAGAAAAGAGAGATGGTGCAAACTCAATGATGTTACTTTAATAAAAGTAAAAGAGAGTGAGCTTGATGAAAAAATTTTAAGAGAAAAAATAGCAAGGGCCTGGGAAAAGGGGGCAAAAAATGCCAGCCTGTGATAGATGTAGAAGATTTAGGCCTAATCTTATAGAGGTTTCAATTAAAGCAGGTAATTTTACAGTTGATAGGTTCAATTTGTGTGAAAAAGATTTCGGTGATTTTAGAAAAATAATCTATGACTTTGTATATAAAGGAGCAAAAAGTGAGCACATCAGTATTAAGTGAGGTTAATGGGAAACTTTCTGAATGGGGGCTATCCTCTATAAAAAAACCAAAGCCGGTGGAATACATCCTTAACATGGATTACAGGAAAATAGATAATCTTGATTTAAAAAGAATAGATCAAATCCTTGTCATTCTGGGCCAGTACCAGATATACCTACAAACTCAGCTTAATTTATGGTCAATGAGAAAAAGAAGGCTAAAAGATAGGTACGAAAGAGAACTTAACAGAGCTGCCAAGGATATGAATGGAAAAACTCTTGCAGCTAAAAAAGCAGAAGCTCTGGAGAAAAACGAAGAGTTAAAGTCCCTATTAGAAAAATACGATGAGGCAGCAAGCTGCGTTGATCTTTTATATAAAATGCCTGATGTAATTGCTGATCTTATGATAAATTTCAGAAAGATAAGAGATAGTAAGGAAAGTGAATTTAAAAGTAGCTGGGGGAGAGAATGAGAAAATTAATTTTAGGTATTGATCCTGGCAGTTATTCTTTGGGATTAGCTTTTATTAACGATAAAAAGGAGTTAATTTATTCTGAAACAGTAAAAGCCCCATCCAAGTTAACTGAGATAGCAAGATTGGCCTATCTGAAGGGCAGAGTGAGATCTGTTTTGAGAAGAATGATGTATTCATCTCAATTTGGTAGCTACAAAATAGATAAGATCCTATATGAGGATCCACATATCCAAAATGCTTCTGTAACAAAAATTTTATCTGAAGTTGTGGGGGCAATTACTACTGAGATTT
>JAGHCO010000099.1 GCA_021160405.1 Candidatus Aerophobota bacterium | reverse complement strand
GTTACTAAGTTAGATAATCCAAAAACAAAAATTTTGGATTCAATTAGAAATCCAATAGCCTCTCCTCCTTTATTAAAGTTAGTAGATTTAGCTCAAAAAGTGGTGATTATTGCTGATGATAATACCAGACTTACTCCTGTACGGGTGATTATACCCGTTTTGTTAGATGAGCTTAATAGAGGAGGGATCAGGGATGATCAGATTAAAGTGATAATTGGTGGTGGTTCTCATCGGTTGATGACTAAAGAGGAAATAAAAGAAAAATTTGGGCAAGAAATTTTATCTCGAGTACAGGTTATTCCCCATGAGTATGCCAACAAAGATAAATTGTTAGATTTTGGAACTACAAAAAGAGGTACCAGAGTTTGGATTAACAAAGAGGTTATTGAGGCAGACTTGCGAATAGGAGTAGGGAGTATAGTTCCTCATCTTCCAGCTGGATGGGCAGGAGGAGCTAAGATAGTTTTACCTGGAGTTGCCGGAAAGGAGTCAGTTGATCAACTGCATCTTTTAGGGGTGTCTGATCCCCAGATAAAGTTAGGAATGGTAGAAACCTCTTTCCGTAAAGAAATAGAGGAGTTTGCTGAGAAAATAGGCTTACATTTCATTGTAAATAGTATTTATGATAAAGATGGAGATTTAGTAAACATAGTTGCTGGTCATTTTAAAGAAGCCCATCGAAAAGGAGTTGAATTTGCAAGAGATGTTTATGAACTTGAATGTAAGGAATTCGCAGATATTACCATATCCAGTACCTATCCAGTTGACTACGATTTTTTCCAGGCAGATAAGGGTATATTCTCAGCAGTATTAGCCACTAAACAGGGAGGAGAAGTAATACTGGTATCGCCTTGCTATGAGGGAGTAAGCCCTTCTCATGAAGTCCAGTTTGGTAAAATGATGGGTATGAGAAGTTCTAAGATTATTAATGAGTGTAGAAAAGGATGTGTAGAGGATATAATGGGAGCAAGTGAAATTGTGATGATAAACTCAATGAGAAAAAGATGTAATATTACATTAGTCACAGAAGGTCTCAAGAAAGATCAAGTTGAGAAGATGGGATGCAAATATATAGAGCCTTCTTTATTTTCAAACTACTTGGAAGAAAAACTTAAGAAAAGACCAGATTATAAAGTGGGGATCATACACCAAAGTGCTTTAGTTTTCCCAAAAGTGGTGTCAAAAGGAGAAACAAATGTTTGAATCCTGTGTTAAAATTTTATCTGAAAAGGACTTGAATTTGATTCATTCAGCTTCTTTAAAGGTATTAAGAAGAACAGGAGTTAAAGTAGAAAATGATAGATTAGTTTCTATGTTGAGGAAAGTAGGATGCAAAGTAGAAGGAAAAGATATAGTAAAGATTCCCGAAGAGGTAATAGAGGATGTTCTTCAGTGGGTAAAGTCTTATAAAAAGAAAAAATCAGATTCAAAGTTTATTCAGGAAGCACTTTACTCACGAGGGATAGAAGCTGAGGATGATCCACATAAGGTACACTTCTGCGCTTCTGGTCAGTCAATATATGCCCACGATTTAAAAACAGATAAAATCCGCCCAGCTACCAAAAAGGATTTAATAGATGCTACAAGACTTGTTGCTTCTTTACCTGATGTAGGACTAAGTCATCCTGTATTTATTCCCCAAGATGTGCCCCAGGAAACAAGGGATATTCATACTCTTGAGGTGGTATCTCTTTATTATCCAGACTCAAGATGTGTGGAGCTTTTTAATCTTGACTCTTTAGATTATTTTGTTCAGATAGGTTTAGTCTTAAGGGATTCTATGGATGAACTTAGAAAAAATCCTTGCTTTAGTTATGTCCTTTTCACTGACACTCCTTTGCGTTTCTCAAAGAAAAATTTAGAGATTGCTTTTAAACTATATGATATAGGCCTTTCTAGTTCAATTGGTGGTGTAATGGTTATTCCTGGAGCTAATACTCCAGTAACCTTAGCCGGGAGTTTAATTGTCCAGAATGCGGAAATTCTAGCTTCTAATTTGATAAATAAAGTACTTAATGCTAAGCCCCGAGGATATTCTTGTGTAATTCCTACCGCTATGGATATGCGTTATGGTATCTCTAGTCAAGGAGCTCCTGAAGTCAGCCTCTTGTCTCTTGCTAGCATTCAACTCATGAATTATTACGGATTCCCAGTAGAGGGATTAGGGTTGTTCAATACAGACTCCAAGTTACCGGATGTGCAGGCAGGAATAGAGAAAACATTTGGCCTTATACTGGGAGTTATAGCAGGAGTTCGCTCCTTCACAAGTGTTGGGGTATTGGCAGGAGCTCAGGTAGCCAGTTTAGCTCAAATAGTAATTGATGCTGAAATAGCAGAAGCAATAAATCGCTTGATAAAAGGGATAAATTGTGATTCTGATGAGTTAGCGGTTGATTTAATACAAAAGGTAGGTATAGGGAGAGATTTTCTTTCTGAAGAACATACCGTAAAAAAATTTCGTGAAGAATTGTGGTTCCCTGAACTTACAGATAGAACTGCACCTAGTAGATGGCTGGAGAAAAAAGAGACTCTATTAGAAAAAGCTAAAAAAAAGGTTGCAGCTATTTTAAAGGAGCGCCCAGATGAACCTATAATAGACGAATACAAAGCTAAGGAAATAAGAAAAATTGTTAAAGAAGCTGAAAAAAAGCTTGTTTAATTCTACAAAAACTTAGAAGGAGGGTATAATGAAAATAGCCTGTGGTTACACAATTCCCATCACTAAATACGGGCTTCCCCCGAGCTCAGAGAATAATTTAAAAGCAATGAAAGAGATAAGGGAAGCGGGGTTTGATGCAGCGGAAATGGAACTTTTTGCTGGGAAAATGGATGATTATGTAAGAGAT
>JAGHCO010000241.1 GCA_021160405.1 Candidatus Aerophobota bacterium | reverse complement strand
GTATAATATAGATAGCTGAATGTAAATTATCTAATAATTCTTTCGCATTCAATTTTTTCTCTTTCTGTAATTAATAACATTCGTGTAAATTCGTGGCTAAATAATTACTACAAACAGGGGGACATATGTTTAGGTTAATTCTTAAATCAAAGATTCATCGGGCTACAGTTACTGAAACAAAGCTGGATTATGAAGGAAGTATCACTATAGATGAGGAGCTTTTAAAAAAGGTTGATATTTTACCTGGAGAGAGGGTTGAGGTATTTAATTTAAACAACGGAGCAAGATTTTCTACCTATGCCATTAAGGGAGGAAAAGGTGAGGTTTGTATAAATGGAGCTGCAGCAAGGTTAGCTCAGGTTGGGGATAGGATAATAATCATCTCGTATGCCATAACAGATGAAGAGGAGGCTGAGAGTTTAAAACCAAAGATGATTCTGCTGGATGAGAATAATAGAATATTAAAAGAAGGGGGAATCTAAGGTGCCGGTTTATCCAATAAGGAAATATCCTGATTCCATCTTAAGAGAAAAATGTAAAAGGATAGAGAAAGTTGGACCCAGGGAAAGAAAAATCTTGGCTCAGATGGCTGAGACTATGTATAAGGCTAAGGGAGTAGGATTAGCTGCTCCTCAGGTTGGAATAAATGCTCAGCTTATTGTAGTTGATGTGGGAGAGGGACTGGTAAAGCTTGTCAATCCACAAGTTTTGTTAAGAGAGGGAAAAAGTATCTTAGAGGAGGGATGTCTTTCTTTACCCGGGATTACAGTAAAAGTAGAGAGAGCAAAAAAGGTGAGGGTACAGGGATGGGATGAGAAAGGTGAGAGGATAGAGATAGATGGAAAAGATTTATTTGCTCATGCTCTTCAACACGAGATTGACCATTTACAAGGGGTGTTAATAATTGATTATACTGCTCCCGGGCTAAGAGAAAGAATTGAGGAAAAATTAGCTCAGTTGGAAGAAAGTTATATGTAGTAGAATTAGTTTAAAAGAGAGGTGACACTAATGGCCAGGGCTTATATGAAGATTAAAACAGAGATGGGGAAAGAAAGAGGCGTAAGAGATGCCTTGCTTCGTTTCACAGAGGTAAAGTCAGCAGATTTAACCACAGGGGATCAGGATGTCTTAGCTCTAATTGAAGCGGATAGTTATGAGGATATTTTGTTGGCAGTGGTGGATAGATTAAGGGCCCTAAAGGGAATTGTAAGTACAGTAACTGATCTGGTATTGGAATAAGTGATAATATTTATTACTATGGGGCGTGGTGAAGCGGTAACACAGCGGACTTTGGATCCGTTATTCGGAGGTTCGAATCCTCCCGCCCCAGCCAACAAAGAAGTTGGATGTTTGAGAAAAAGAGCATGGAACTGTGATAAGGAATAATTCCGAATTAGCTCAACTTGGTGAATTTGGACTAATTAAAAAGATAAGAGAACAAGTTAAGAAATTCCAATCTGGAGCAGTAGTAGGAATTGGGGATGATGCTGCTGGAGTAAAGGTTAAACCAGGAAAAATTGCTCTCTTTACCACTGATACCTTAGTGGAAAATGTTCACTTTAAATGGGATTATGCCTCAGGCTATCAGGTAGGTTGGAAGGCCTTGGCTGTTAATCTATCAGATATTGCTGCTATGGGAGGAGTTCCAACTTATTGCCTTGTAACTCTTGGTATGTCAAAAGAAGTTGACTTATCTTTGATTGACAGTATTTACCAGGGTTTGAGGGCTTTAGCTTCACTATACAATATAGGGATAATTGGGGGAGATATAGTTTCCTCTCCCATTTTTTTTATTACAGTAGCTTTGTTAGGTGAAGAGAATAAAGAGGAGGTTCTTCTTCGGTCAGAAGCAAAGGAAGGAGATTTTATTTATCTAACAGGAGATTTGGGAACATCAGCAGCAGGGCTTTTCTGTTTAAAGGAAAAAGAGCTAAATGTCCCAATCCCTTTAAGAGAAAAACTTCAAAGAAGGCATCTTTTACCTTCCCCCAGAGTAAATGAGGGAAGGAAAATTGCCAAATCTAAGGTAGCCTCCTCTATGATTGATGTTAGTGATGGTTTAACTTTGGATTTATCTCATATCTTAGAGGAGAGTAGGGTAGGGGCTAAGATTTGGGAGGAAAAGATTCCTATTCTCAAAGAGGTTAAAAAGTTAGCCAAAGAGTTTAATAGATCTTTTTTAGATTGGGGACTTTATGGAGGAGAAGATTACGAGCTTTTATTTACCTGTTCCTCAAAAATTAGTTTAGAGGATATTAAAAATAGCTTGGGATTTTCAGTGACTAAAATTGGGAAAATAGTAAAGGGGTCACCAGAGATTGTTTTAATAAGCTCTGCTGGTAAACAGAGGAAGCTAAAACCTAAAGGATGGGACCACTTTTCTATTTGACATAATTGGAAAAATTGTTATAAATAGGGAAAATTGAAAAAAGAGGAGGAAAGAATGACCAAAGTAGGTGTTAATGGATTTGGGAGAATTGGAAGAATTACCTTAAGGGCGGCTTTAAAAAAGGGGACAGACCTGGACTTTGTAGCAGTGAACGATTTAACTGATGCTAAAACATTGGCGCATCTTTTTAAGTATGACTCTGTTTTTGGTGTTTACCCTGGAGAGGTAAAGGTAGAGGGGGATAGCATAGTAATTGATGATAACGAGATAAAAGTTCTATCAATTAAAGAACCATCTGAGCTTCCCTGGAAGGATTTGGGAGTGGAGATAGTTTTGGAGTCTACAGGTCGGTTCACTATGCTTGAGGATTGTCGAAAACATCTTCGGGCTGGGGCAAAGAAGGTAATTTTGAGTGCTCGTTATAAAGGTGAAGGGGAAGATGCGGTAATGGTTAATATGGGAGTTAATGAAAAGGATTATAATCCTGATAAGCATAATGTCATTTCTATGGCTTCTTGCACTACCAATAGCCTTACCCCTGTGATGAAAGTTATTGAAGATAATTTTGGTGTGGAAAAATCACTGATGACTACAATTCACTCCTACACGAATGACCAAAGAATTTTAGATTTTCCTCATAAGGATTTAAGAAGAGCTCGGGCTGCGGCTGTCTCTATTATTCCTACCACTACTAACGCAGCTGTAGCAGCGCAGATTGTTATCC
>JAGHCO010000044.1 GCA_021160405.1 Candidatus Aerophobota bacterium | reverse complement strand
TCAACTTTTGCCTCAACTGCACATTCTAAAAACCTATTATCTGGAGGATCTTTTTTAATCACATCTATTTTTTGTTTTGGATAAACCAAAACAGCTACTCTTGTTAGATTAATTAAAAACGCTTCTTTTCGAAATTTTTCAATTTTAAACTTAGGGTATTCCAACACCCTTTTTAACTCATTTAGCAAATCTTCAGAAATATAGAGTTTCACCTTTCCTCTTAAAACCAACCTGTATATATCTCTTGCTCTACTTTTTGATTTCAACAAGGAAGAAATTAAAATATTAGTATCTATTACTACTTTTGTCTTGCCCACTTGATAGCATCCTCAATATCTTTATCAGTGATCCCGAGTTTCTTAACCTTTTTGTCTAATACAGCTACCAACTTATTAAATTCCTCCTCTGGAGAGAGTCTTGCTTTTTTTAGCACGACTTCCTCATTTTTCTCTTCAAAAAGAACAAAATCCCCGGGAGCAATTTTCAGCTTATTTCTTACCTGTTTAGGGATTGTAACTTGCCCTTTAAAACTCACCTTACTTGGATAACTCATTTGAACCTCCTAATGTAAAGAAGTTTTACTTAATTATAGTATAAAGAAAAAGAAAGTCAACTATGCGTGTTAGAAAAAATAAAAAGGGGGTCAGGTCTTCACATTTAACATTGATATTATTTCCCCCTTGATAAACCTGGATTCGGTAATTTGAATAATGGTCATCAAAGTCTATCCTGGAATATCGCTCTGAGTCTACTTATGTGAAAAGTAACGGGGGCAAGTCTTAACACTTGACATTAACCCAAATATCGGTAAATTACAAAAGATAATATTCCAAGAGACTGGTGAAAAAATCCCAATATTATAGTGATCCTATTTATTAGATCCATTAGTAAAGTGAATTTCATAAATAAAATCACTACAAAAAGCTATTTTCACCAGTCCCCAAAGTCCATGGGATTAGGATAGAAAATTTTGCTCCCAAAAGTAAGTTTTAAAAAATAATTTTCGTTAGACCACTAATAGAAGCTAAGATAGTACCTAATGCCTCACAGCTACCAAATAAAAAAATACTTTTGATTATTAGAGGAGTATAAGATGAAAATCATCCGTTATTTGCTGTTGACTGTGGGTATATGTATGTGCTTGTGTGAATACTCATACTCGCAGGGAAGCAGGGATATCTTGTTCCAGACATCAACCATTAATGCTTTGCTGGAGGGAATTTATGATGGGCAGATAACTTACAAAGAGCTAAAAGAGCACGGTGATTTTGGAATAGGAACTTTTAACAATCTAGATGGAGAGATGATTGGACTGGAGGGTAAATTTTATCAAGTAAAAACAGATGGCATAGCTTATCCTGTCGATGGATCAATGAAGACCCCTTTTGCTGCGGTAACTTTCTTTGAGCCAGATAAATCGGCATTACTGGACAAAACCATGAACTATGAGCAGTTAAAACAATACCTGGATAGTTTGCTGCCCACCCAGAACATTTTCTACGCTATTAAAATTAGGGGAAAGTTTAATTATATAAAGGCAAGAAGTGTTCCCAGACAAGAAAAACCATATCCTCCCCTGACACAAGTGGTAAAGAAACAATCTATATTTGAGTTTCATCAGGTTGAGGGCACCATAGTAGGAATTCGCTCTCCCTTCTATGTTGAGGGGATAAATGTTCCTGGATATCACCTTCATTTTATCACCAAGGATAAAAAGGCAGGAGGGCATGTGCTTGAGTTTCTTACAAAAAAAGTAAAGATTGAGATTGATTACACTTCCGAGTTTTACCTGGTACTGCCAAAAAGCAGTGAGTTTTACAAGCTAGATTTGACTATAAGAAAGCAGAAGGAGGTAGAAAATATAGAAAGATAAACTTAGTGTGCACACGATCTGTAATAATAAGAAAGCAAAAAAAGTTGAAAGAAGCGAAATATGAGAATAACAACGTCAAAATTCTCTTTCTTTATGTACCTATCTACCACTATCCTATTGGTTACTGGTGTATTATTGTTTGGTTGTACTACGTCATCTTTGGGTTCGAACCAGGGAAACGCATCAAAAATACGCCAGCCTGAGGGGGGCTCAGAAGCTTTTTGGGATGCATTGGAGTGGACAATGCTCACTCCTGCTGAGCAAACTCTTTGGAAAAAGTTAGGTTGGAATGAAGCAAGTTGGCAAGGCAAGACTGAAGAACCGGTTTCTGAAAGCAAAACATGGGGTGAACTGACCAATGAAGAACGCATCGCAGCTAAACAACTGGGCTACGACGAACAATCCTGGAATACTCTACTACAGGTTTCTGAAATAGGTGAGCAGCTGGTGCGTCGGTTATGGAGTGATATGAAAAAAGAGAGCATAGGGTTAATTAAGGGATATACTTCATCTGGATTTCAATCGGTACATGAGAATGGAGCAAAAAACTATGGAGAAGAACTAGAGTTGATTAAAGGACTTGATTTAGGCGAATATACATTAAATGATTTCAAGGTGACTCAGGATGGCCCTGTCCTTATTGTTCCTATAGGGTTACCGTTGTAGAGACATTGACGGGTAAGCATCTTCCGAAAAGAACCTCTATGAGAATGAGTGTATTTTTAAAAACTCCTGATGATTGGAAATGGATTTCCCATGCTAATTTGAACCCGTTAAAAGATAGAAGGTAATGCTATGGACTATACAAACAAATCAAAGACTGAGTTAGTTGATGAACTAGTAACAAAATGGGGCCAGGTCTTGCAATATAGCATTTATTTGATATACAAATTTTATAAAAATAGGAGAAATCACAATGAAAAAGTTATTTAAAACTAAAAAATTAACAATTACTATTTTGTTTTTTGGGCTCTTTTTAGTTTCATTTTCTCTCTATCCTAAATACATTTTTGTTTCTGACTTTAATAAAATGGGTGAGTGTTCAGGTGCAGAGAAGGTGCAGAGTTATGTAACAAAAACTTGTGAAAAAGATGATATTCCGCTTCAAGGGGAGATTTCAGAAGAAACAAAGATTTTTAAAATTGAAGCTAAGATTCCCAAAATTGGCCAGGAAAAAATTGATAGAGAAATTAAGGATTTTGTTAAAAAAGTAATTTCGGACTTTAAACGAGAAAATCCTAAACTACCAATTATTAATGGTCAAACTAATGGTAAAAAACCATCCTGGAAAAATGAGCTCTGGATTTCTCCAAAGATTTATGTATATTCAAAAAGCATTAAGAGTGTGCGATTTGATGTATATCAATTTACAGGCGGGGCACATGGAATAACAAATGTTTTTACAAGAACTTTTAACCTCAAAACTGGAAAAGAAATTACTTGGGGTGATTTGTTTCAACACGAACATAACCCATTAGAAATTATCTCTCCCTTAGCTCGCAGTGATCTTAAAGTAATGTTGGGTAAAATGGCAGATGATAAATGGATTGATGAGGGTACCAGCGAAAAAAATCCTGAGAATTATAAAAATTGGGTGGTAGAGAAAAAGGGACTGAGAATTATTTTTTCTCAGTATCAAGTTGGTCCATATGCTATTGGAATGCCAGAAGTTTTAGTGCCCTGGGAAAAAATTAATAGTATCCTAAAACC
>JAGHCO010000191.1 GCA_021160405.1 Candidatus Aerophobota bacterium | reverse complement strand
CTTCTGCTCCCAACCTGGCACAGGCAACTGCTTGATTAGCACCCTTTCCCTCTGGAGTTATCACAAACTCGTCTACTGGTAAACTTTCCCCCAGTCTGGGCAATCGGGGAACTTTGATCAATAAATCTATATTTAAGCTCCCTACAACGAGAATTTCTGGATTAACTTTTGCCTGTTTTTTCCATTTATTAAGACTATTAGTTCCCATTCTTAATAGAAATAATAAAATTACAAAGAAAACAATCCTTTTCTCAGTATCTCTGAGGATTCTGTCGCATCACCTTTTTGGATAATTCTTTCAATCTCATCTTTATTCATTTTATCAAGAACTCTAAATAGACCTTTTATCCACTCGATACTCTCAATTACTGCTTTTGTTCCATCCTCACGGTAGGGGAAAATATCCACAGAATACCATCCATTATACTCTATTCTATCCAGCCAATAGAGAAGTTCTAAAAATTCTATGAGATGAACAGCAGAAGGAATCATATCATCATCCCAGAGACGATAATTGTCATTAAGATGGAGATGGAAGAGCTTATCTCCAAACCTTTTAAGCAAGGCTACAGATTCAGCCATATTTTCGTATGCTTCAAGAGCATGTCCTACATCAAGAGTCACTCCTACATTCAGGCGATTAACCTGATAAGTTAACAAAGCAACTTTACCCACTGTTCCTACATAACAGTGAGTCCTAGGTTCCTTTATTTTATACTCTATAGCTATTTTTACATCAGGTAAATAGTCTGCACATTCTATTAAACCGTCTATAATTCGATCCCAAGCTTTTATATAGTCTGCTTGAAAACAGTAGTCATATCCATCCTGTCCAAACCAAAGGTTAACGAGGTTGCAATTAATCTCTTTAGCAAGATCCATACTCCTTTTAACCTGATCTATAGCCTCTCTTCTTATTTTCTCATCGTTGGAGGTAAAACTTCCCCGACCCCACTTAGCTGAGGACCACAACTCTGGAAGTATAATCGCAACTTTTAATCCGTAATTTTCAACCATCTTAATTACCTCTCGTGCATTTCCATCTTTCAAATGCCATCCTCCTACAAGCTCCACACCAGTAAGATCAGGAACCTTTTTGGCCGCCTCCAATAATTCCTTAAAGCTTTTTTTACGCGAATATCCAGTCTGAACAAACCTATCTGCACAGGAATCAAAGACAGAAGCTACTGCTGAAAATTTCAATGCTCTGCCCATTTTTTCCTCCTCACTTAATTATTTTCTCTTTCTCTCATAAAATCTATAACCTGAGATAAGGAAGAGAGACCCTCCATTCCTCCACGCTTAGTGACTGCTAGAGCCCCCACAGCATTAGAAAATTTGCCGATTTTCTCAAGCTCCCAACCTTTTAACAAGCCAAATATAAAACCGGCATCATAACAGTCACCGGCTCCTGTCGGGTCTATCTCCTCTACTTCAAAAGGTGGAATATATAAACGTGTATGAGGAGTAAATATCATAGACCCTCGTTTTCCCTGTTTTATAGCAATGATATGGATACCTCTTCCGATAAATTCTTCAGTAGCTTTTTTAAGGTCTCTGGTACCGGCCAATACCTTCAATTCTTCCTCCCCTGGTAACAGTATATCGGCCATTTTTACAAATGGATCACATAAGGCCCTTATCTCACGAATACTTAAAAGCTCGGGACGAAGATTAGGATCAAAGCTTATCTTACCACCTTCTTTTTTTACCAGGTTCGCTGCTTTATGACAAGCCTTTCGTGAGCTATCACTTATAGCTAAGACATTTCCTGTTATATGTAAAAATTCAACCTGTGAAAAATAATCCTCTTTTATATGTTCTGGAGAGAATCGACCTGGAGCAGCATCTTTCATGTGGTAAAGAAATTTCCTCCTCCCATTACTGAAATATGTGGTGAAAGCTGTTCCTGTGGTATAATCGGGCAGGATGATCATCTGACCAATATCTACCCCGTCTTCTTTAAGCTTTTTCAAAATACACCTTCCAAACTCATCTTTACCAACCGGACCGACAAATCCTACTGGGCAACCTAATTTAGCCAGAGTATCAGCAAAAATAGCAGGTGCTCCACTGGGAAAGGGACCAACAAAATCAGCAATTTTATCAAAAGACTGGTCAGGGTATTTTCGAAAAATCTCTACCACAGCTTCTCCTATTGCCACAACTTTTACACTTGATTTCATTGATACACTTTTCAGGAGGAAAGAACTTCTTTTATTGCAAGAAATATCCTTTCTTCGCTTGGAATAACATGCTTTTCCACATTTGGAGCAAAGGGTATAGGTGTGTTTAAAGCTCCCACTCTTTTAATAGGAGCGTCCAAAAAATCTAAAGCTTTCTCTGCTACTATAGCAGCTATTTCAGACCCTACTCCACCTCTCGTACAGTCCTCACTAATAACTACCAATCGGCCTGTTTTCTTTACCGAATTTAAGATAGTTTCCTCATCCAAAGGAACTAAAGTACAAGGATCGATTACTTCTACACTTATCCCTTCTTCTTTTTCCAGTCTCTCAGCGACCCTAAGAGCTTTATGGACCATCAATAAAGTGGCAACAACAGTTACATCCTTGCCTTCTTTTTTTACATCCGCCTTACCAAACGGAATAGTATACTCCTCGTACGGGGCAGGTTTAACTGTTGTAACTGCTCCTTCGGTTCCTTTAAGTTTACCTCCGGGAGACCTACTTCCATACAAAAGCTTATGTTCAAAAAACATAACAGGGTTGTCATCTCTTATGGCCATCTTTAAAAGGCCTTTAGCTTCATAAGGTGTGGAGGGAACAGCAACTTTTAGACCAGGAGTATGCATAAACCAAGCTTCTACACTTTGTCCGTGCTGGGCTCCCCTTGTAGCAGATCCTACTTGTGCCCTTATTACTATGGGAACCTTAGCTTGTCCTCCTGTCATAAGACGAATCTTAGCTGCTTGATTTACAATCTGATCCATACAACAGGTTAAAAAATCAGCGTATTGAATCTCAGCTACAGGACGCATACCAGTTAAAGCTGCCCCTATTGCTGTTCCAATTATGGCAGTCTCTGAAATAGGTGTATTTCTTACTCTTTCTTTTCCAAACTCCTTTATCAGCCCTCTCGTAACTTGAAAAGCACCTCCAAATTCTCCAATATCTTCCCCTAAAAGGATAACCGCTGGATCTCTTTGCATTTCCTCTCGAAGTGCCTCACGTAAAGCTTCTGCAATTGTATCTATCTGCTTTATCTCAGGCATATACATACTCCAATGAATTTTTTATATCTGGTTCTGGACTCGCTTTAGCAAACTTTATAGCTTCTTCAATACTCTTCCTTACCTCTTGCTCAATCTCTTCGCTTTTCTTCTCATCAATGATCCCCATTTCGATGAGCTTTCTCTGATATAGAACCAAAGGATCTTTCCTCAACCATTCTTCAACCTCCTCGCGAGGTCTATAAGTACCAGGGTCAAAACGAGCGTGCCCTTTGTATCTGTAAGTCTTACATTCAATAAGAGTTGGTCCTCTACCTTCTCTAGCTTTCTTGATAGCCTGATAAGCAATTTCATAAACTTCTAAAACATCGTTACCATTTACTGCTATACCCGGGATCCCGTAACCTCTTGCCCGCTCAGCAATGTTCTCTATGGCTACCGCCTCTTTTATAGGAGTAGAAAAAGCATATAAATTATTTTCACAGACAAAAATTATAGGAAGTTTCCATACTGCAGCCAAATTCACACCTTCGTGAAAAGCTCCAGTGTTCACAGCACCATCTCCGAAAAAACAGGCTACTATCTGACCTTTTTTTCTAATTTTAGCTGAGAGAGCTGCACCACAGGCTATAGGAATCCCAGCACCTACAATACCACCTCCCCCGAGAATACCAGAGGATAGCTTAGCAATATGCATGGAACCACCCATTCCCCTGCAACAGCCGGTTTTTTTTGCAAATAGTTCAGCCATCAATTCCTTTAAAGGGGCTCCCTTGGCAAGGTAATGACCGTGCCCCCGATGGGTAGTGGTGATATAGTCATTTTCTCTAAGATTTTCACATACTCCTACAGCTATAGCTTCTTGACCAATATACTGATGCATTGTCCCTGGCACTATTCCAGTAAGAAATAGAGAGTATAGTTTTTCCTCAAACCTTCTTATCTCCAACATCTTTCTATAGATCTTTAATAACTTAACCTTTTCCATTTTTCATTAGCCTCTTCCATTCGCCTTTTGATGATTTATCTTGAAGTAAGCCCTTCTATAGCAATTACTCGAACCGGAAAAGCCTCTAGCCCCTTGATTGGCACAGGTAGAACAACTAAGAAGGTTCGCTTTTCTCTTAATTGATCCAGATTATTTAAGTACTCAATTAGGGGAATATCATTTTTAAAAAGAGCCTCATGATTTATCTGATAATCAAACCCTTTTGGATCTATCCCCGAACAGTCAACTCCCAAACAATTTATTTTTTTTTGGATTAGCCAACTTACAGCTCCAGGAGTTAAGTAGGGTCTATCGTGTGCTTTGGGAGTTCTGTAAAATTTACTAAGACCTGTTTTGATAAGAACTATATCTCCCTTTTTTATCTCATTCTGATAAACTTCTATATCTTCTTTATCGATGGCTTCTCCAACTTTTTTATGGGTAAAATCAAGTACAACAGCTTCTCCAATTAATTTCTCAATTGGAAACGCAGAAATATCTTTTCCTTCCTTTAAATAGTGATAAGGAACCTCTATATGTGTTCCTATATGGGGAATGAAGCTCACCTCACTTAAAATGTACCAATCATTGGGTCTACGTTTATACTGAGGATAGAGTTCATCAACAAAATGATAGCTTACCTCCAGTTTATACTCCTCTTCTCCAGGATATAATTTGTGGCTTAGATCAACTATTCTTCCTATCTTCATCTAAACTCCCTCTACTATTAGTTGTCTAATTTTTTCCATAGTTGTATCTTTAGTTTGTCTATCAGCTATTCGTTTTCCTCCTTTTAACACAATAACTCGGTCACTAACTTCAAAAATATTTTCCAGTCTGTGACTTATATAAACTACAGCGATTTTCTTCTCCTTTAAATCCTTTATAAGTTCTAAAAGTTCATGAGTTTCCTTTACACCTAGAGCAGCAGCAGGCTCATCCATAATTATGATTTTAGCTTTTGCAGAGATTGCCCTTGCTATAGCTACTGCCTGCCTCTGTCCCCCAGAAAGATTTTCGACTTTTTCTCTTACTGATCCAATATTAATCTTTACTCTCTCTAAAGCCTCCCAAGCCAGTTCTTCCATTCTCTTTTTATCTATTATTTTTGTAAACCCTCCTAAAGCTTTTTTTTCAAGCTCTCTTCCTAAAAAAATATTCCCTGCTACATCGATATTATCTGCTACTGCTAAATCTTGATATATCATCTGAATTCCCCTACTAATAGCATCAGCTGGGCTGGTAAAGTTAACCTTCTCTCCTTCAATAAATATCTCACCTCTACTCGGAGGGTAAACCCCTGCCAAAATTTTCATTAAAGTTGATTTTCCAGCTCCATTGTCACCTACAAGCGCTACCACCTCACAGGGGTAAACTTCAAAGTTTACATCTTGTAAAGCTTTAACAGCACCAAAATTCTTAGAGATATTCACCATTTTTATGATAGGAATTTTCTCCATTTTAATCTTTCCTATTTTAATTTTACTTTAAGTGTATCCATTAATATAGCAAGAAAAATAACAAATCCCATAGTACAACGAATCCAGAAGGCAGGTACATCTAATAAAACTAATCCTGTTCTTATACTTTCTATTACCAAAACTCCAGCAATAGTATTAAGCAAAATCCCTCTACCGCCCTGTAAACTAATACCTCCTATTACTGAAGCAGCTATTGCGTCGAGCTCCATCCCACTTCCAGAAATCGTTTGAGCTGAGTTCAAACGGCTAGAAAGCAAAATACCTCCAACTGCAGCAAGAAAACCACTCATCATAAATGCAAGCATCACAACTTTCTCTACACTTATTCCACAGGCCCTGGCTGCTTCAGGATTGCCCCCAACTATGTAGATATGCCTTCCAATTTTCTTACAGTTCAAAATAAAATGAAATATTATATATAAAGCTAACATAATGACTACAGCGGTAGGTACAGGGCCAATTGTTCCCCCTCCCAAGAATTGGTATGAAGGAGGAAAATTATACAGGCTTTCTCCAGAGGTTACAATAAGTGCCATCCCTCGAAGAAAAATCATGCTAGCAAGTGTAGTCAACAAAGGATTCATACCTACTTTGGCTATGAAAAACCCATTAAATAACCCAATCCCTATACCTACAAGTAACACGATTAAAATAGCAGGAATAGGATGAAGTGCCCATCCTGAAGCAGCAGGTTGTCCGGTAACCATTAACCACGCTGCTAGAGCTCCGCTTAATCCGACAGTTGAACCCACAGAAAGGTCAAACTTTCCTGAGAGAAGACATATAGATTCTCCTATTACTACCACACCTAAGATAGAGGAGTGAAGTAAAATATTCATTAAATTTACAGTTGTCAAAAAACGACTAGTCAAGGAAGAAAGAATCATTACAATCCCAAACAGAATAATCCAAATAGAGTAGTCCAGAACTATTATTCTTACAACATTTTTTAATTTGTCCTTTTTAGCTCCAGAAATTACCAGTGATTTTAGTCCAAACAAATTAATCTTTTCTAGGAAAGACTCAGAATTTAGCTTGTTTTCCATTCCTTTCTTTTTCTCCTAAAAGTTATTCTGCTTCTACTAAATTTATTTTATTACAATAAAGGGAGAACCTTAGGAATAAGGTTCTCCCTAAACGGTACTATTTTTTCTTCATGTTACCCCATAGTCTTGGATCATCCACATTAGTGAGATCAACCGGAGTAGTAGCCAAATTGATTAAAGGGCCGGTATTTACCATTTGGATATGAGCTGGTGACCAAAGCGCACCGGGTTCTATCACTAGACCCGAAGTAGGTATCGCCTCACCTTGGAAATGCGCACGTAAAAATTCTAAGGCTACTTTACCATGATCTAATAAAGGCTGGGACATAGTTGCATCGACTTTCTTTTCTCTAATATAGCCTAACATCACTCTAGTGCCGTCAATTCCTACCAAGAAGATATGACCAGGTTCTCCAATCAACTTTAATTTTCCCAACCTCTCAAGAGCAGGAACCACACCAGCACCAATACAGTCACTATGCCAGTAAATACCATCAAGTTCAGGGTGAGCTGTTAATATATCTTCAGTAATAGCTGCTCCTTTATCAGGATACCAATTAGTTGGCTTACTAATTACTTTAATATCGGAATACTTAGCCATCACATCATTGAATCCCTTTCCCCTAAGTTGAGCTACATTTGTTCCGAGAGCTCCTTGGAGTTCTAATACCAATCCTTTCGGTTCCCCATATTTTCGTTTTAGTAATTTAACCATATACTCCCCTGCTTGCTTACCAGCTAAATAGTTATCCGATTGTACAGTAAGAAGTAATTTCCCTCCTGTAGTCTTTCGATCAATGGTAATAACTGGTATCCCTAATTTATTCGCTTTTTCCACAGATACGGTTAAAGCTGCACTATCAACAGGTACAAAAACAAGAGCATCTATACCTCTTGCTAGCAAAGACTCTATTTGGTTTATCTGTTTAGAAGCATCTCTCTCTGCATCTGTAGTAGTAAATGCCCATCCGAACTTTTTTGCTGTAACATATGCACCTTCACGAATTGCGACTTGTCCTTCGTCCATTAAAGAGGGAGCAGCATAACCAATTCTTATAGTTTTTTTTGCGCAGACACCTAAACTACTCACCATTAGAATAGTGGTGAGTATCAATACCCCTATTAAAAATAATCTTCCTCTTCTCATCTTAACCTCCCTGAGATGTAGGTTATCTATCCTCATGAAAATTTTTCTTTTTAATCGGCCCTCCCTGCCAAGCAGGTTTTCTTATTTCCTCACCTCCTTCCGGGCCTGCTCTTCTACTCTTTAAAAATCTAACATAACTTGTTTTATCTCTTTTTAATTTTCTCTTTTTTAGTCTATTACTAAAGGCCTTACCTATCTTATCCCGGCTTTTTCTATCACCTTTAATTTTAGAATGCTACACTTGCTTAAAGTATACCCTCAGTTAATTAGGTAGTCAAATTAACTTAGAATTTATCTTTTTTAAAGCTTTATATAATCTTCTGTATACCCTGTATTT
>JAGHCO010000204.1 GCA_021160405.1 Candidatus Aerophobota bacterium | reverse complement strand
TCTATAAGTTCATAGCGCTTGGTCTCGGATTCCGGCAAACTCTTATAATCTTTATAAGTGAACTTAATTTTGGTATTTACACTTACCATTGTTCTCACCTCCTTCAATTTTTAGTAATAGTTCCTCTATTTTACAAAATATACCTGGAAAGATTCTCACTTTCCACTATATCCTTAAGTTTATCCTTAACATATTTAGAGGTAACAGTGAAAGTTTTTTTTCTTAAGCTGGGAGCTTGGAAAGAGACCTCTTCCAAAAGTTTCTCCATTACAGTTTGCAGTCTTCTTGCGCCAATATCCTCCGTTCTCTCATTAACAATCCAGGACAGGTGAGCAATCTCCTTTACAGCATCATCCTCAAAGATAAGTTTAATTCCTTCTGTTTTTAGCAGGGCTTGATACTGTTTTATTAAAGCGTTCTTAGGTTCAGTTAAGATTCTTTCAAAATCCTTTTCGGTTAACCTATCCAGTTCCACGCGAATGGGAAATCTTCCTTGCATTTCGGGGATTAAATCTGAAGGTGAGCTTCCATGAAAAGCTCCAGCAGCGATAAATAAAACATGGTCAGTTTTAACAGCACCATAACGGGTAGCTACTGTAGTTCCTTCCACAATGGGGAGTAGATCTCTCTGTACCCCTTCTCGGGAAACATCAACCTTAGTTGGTCCTCCTCCTACAATTTTATCCATCTCATCAATAAATATTATCCCTGAGTTTTCTACCCTTTGAATAGCCTCTTCAATAACCTTATCCCTATCAATTAGTTTCTGGGATTCCTCTTCAAAGAGAATTTGTCGAGCTTCCCTTAAAGAAACCTTTCTCTGCCGGGGTCTTTTAGGCATCATATCTCCTAAAAAATCCTGAAAACTCATCCCCATCTGTTCTACTCCCATACTACTAAATATTTCTATCATTGGGGTAAACTTATCGGTAGCCTTAATCTCAATTAACCTATCCTCCAATTCCTTATTTTGCAACTTTTCTCTAAGCATTTCCCGTGTAGCCTGACTTCTTCTTATTCTTTCCTCATTTTCTCCCTGCGAAGAAGATGATAAGGAAGAAGGAAGGGGCAAAAGAATATCTAAAAGTCTTTCTTCTACCAGTTTTTCTGCTTTTGCCCTTATCTTTCCCATCATCTCCATCTTAACTGTATGCACAGCAACATTGGTTAAATCTCTTACCATAGACTCTACATCTCTACCCACATAGCCTACCTCTGTATATTTACTGGCCTCCACTTTAACAAAAGGAGCCTGGGCCAATTGAGCTAATCTACGAGCAATTTCTGTTTTTCCTACTCCTGTTGGGCCAATCATAATAATATTCTTAGGGGCAACCTCATCCCTAAGTTTTGGAGGAAGCTTTTGCCTTCGCCATCTATTTCGCAGGGCTATAGCTACAGATCGCTTAGCGTTATCCTGTCCTATAATATACTTATCTAATTCCCTCACAATAGAGGAAGGAGTAAGATACTTCTCTTCCATAATTTTACTCTCCTATAATAATTTAAGATTGCTTCGCTCTCGCTCGCAATGACAAACCAAATCTTGGCAGGTCTAAAGACCTGCGCTACTCTTTCTTACGCAGGCTCTGAGCCTCGCGACTACCTTTATCTTATTTACTCATTACACATTACACATTACTGTTTTTACAGTTCTTCTATTTTAATTTGGTTATTGGTATAAATGCAAATGGATGCTGTTATTCTCATAGCTATCTCTACAATTTTTCGAGGGTCATAGCTGGTATGATCAATTAGAGCCTGAGCAGCAGCTTGAGCATAACCTGCTCCTGAACCAATAGCTATTACTCTATCATCTGGTTCTATCACATCTCCACTTCCTGAAATTACCAAGGTTTTCTCTTTATCAGCCACAATCATTAAAGCTTCGAGTTTTCGCAAAATCTTATTCTGTCTCCAGTCCTTAGCCAGCTCCAAAGATGCTCTGGGCAGATTTCCCTGATACTGTTCAATCTTTTTTTCGAATTTTTCAAAAAGAGTAAGAGCATCGGCCACTGCTCCAGCAAATCCAGCCAAAACTTTACCCTTATAAAGCCTCCTTATCTTATTGGCCTTTTGTTTCATAACTATATTTTCAAAGGTTACCTGTCCATCTCCTCCAATAGCTACGTTTCCTTTATTTCTTACAGCTAAGATAGTGGTGCCTTTAAACATAAGCTCACCTCTAATTTCGTCAATTTGGCCTATCTCCTCAACACATTTACCCTTTAGCCTTTCGCCTTTTTTACATATTACACATCACATATTACTTTTATCATGCTCTGGGATGAGCCTCCTCATAAACCTGTTTAAGTCTTTTTGGGGTAATATGAGTATAAACCTGGGTTGTAGAAAGCTTCTCATGACCTAACAACTCCTGAACTGAGCGAAGATCAGCTCCTCTATTTAAAAGGTGGGTAGCAAAGGAATGCCTGAGGGTATGAGGAGTAGCTGGTTTAAGAATTCCTGTTTGTCTGAGATAGTTTTTTAATCTCTTTCTCATCCATCTATCTGATACTCTATTTCCAAATTTATTTAAAAAAATTGCCTCTTTCAAAGAACCAAATTTTTCTTCTCTTACCGCTAAATAATTATTCAGTGCTTCAGCAGCGAAACTTCCAAAAGGAACCAATCTCTCTTTCCCTCTTTTCCCCCTTACCTTAATTAGCTCAGATCCAAAGTCTACATCCTGAATATTTAAACCAATCAGCTCTGCTATCCTCATTCCTGTTCCATAAAGTAGCTCTAAAAATGCTTTATCTCTTAAAAAGGAGAAACCTCCTCCTTCTATCCCATTCAAGAGTTTTTCTACCTCATCCTCCTCTAAGAAAGAAGGAATTTTTTTCTTAAGTTTTGGACTGCGAAGAAAAGAAAGGGGGAAGGAAGAAATGTAACCTTTTATCTGAAGATAGTGAAAGAAACAGCGAAGAGATGATACCCTACGAGCTAAGGTAGATTTTTCTAATCCCTTATCTAAGAGAAAACTTAAATATTCTCTCACCTTAGGATAATCAGCATCCTTTACT
>JAGHCO010000051.1 GCA_021160405.1 Candidatus Aerophobota bacterium | reverse complement strand
TCCTTTGCTATTTGTTTTAATTTGAGAATCTCTTTTTTAAAAAGAAAACTCCCCGTAGGGTTGTTGGGATTACAGATAAAGATAATCTCAACTTCCCATGCAGCCTTAATTATTTTTTGAATGTCGATGGAGAAATTATCAGCCTCTTTTAATGTTAAGAACTTTAACTCTGTTTTTACTCCTCTTAAGGCTCTCTCGTATTCAGAAAAAGTTGGGATAACAATTAGAGCCCTTCGAGGTGTAAAAGAGCGAGCTATTAAATATATTAGCTGTGTTGCTCCATTTCCCACAAGAATATTTTCCTTATCAACTTTTAAGTATTCACTGATCTTTTTAGTTAGTTTCTCGCAATAGGGTTCAGGATACCAAAAGATCTCTCTTAAGTTACTCCTTAGCACATCTTCTACTTTAAAATAACTTGCCCAGGGGTTCACATTAGCGCTGAAATCAAGTATCTGCTGCGGTGAAAAACCGTATTTTTTAGCAACTTCTCTGATATTTCCTCCATGAGAGTAATTACTACTTATCATATTGACAATCTTCTTCTGTAGAAACACCTGCCTCACTAAAAGTGGCCATTTGAGTTAAAATCTTTACCCCTGCTTCCACAAGACTTATTCCTAAAGTAGCTCCAGTTCCCTCTCCCAACCTTAAGTTAAGATCAAGTAAAGGAGATAGTCCCAGATGATCAAGAGCTATTCTGTGCCCATTTTCCCTGGAAAGATGAGATGCAAATACATAATCTTTGGAGATCGGCGCTAACTTTAAAGCTATTAGAGCTCCAGCTGTAGATATGAATCCATCTATTACTACAGGCACTTTAAAACTGGCAGCACTTAAAAGGCATCCTCCTATAGCTCCAATTTCATATCCTCCAACCTTGGCTAAAACATCAAGGGGATCATCAGAATTGGGAAGATTAACCTGGAGAGCTTTTTTAATTACCTCTACTTTTCTCTTCCAGATTTTGTCATTTATCCCTGTCCCCTTGCCGGTTACCTCTTGAGGGTCTTTTCCACTTATAGCCGTTAAAACAGCACTGCTTGCAGTAGTGTTAGCAATACCCATATCTCCCAGTCCCACAATATCAACTCCATTTTGATTAAACTCATCTTCAAATACTTCAATTCCTGCCCTGATAGACTGGATAGCTTCTTCTTTGCTCATAGCCGGACCACAGGTCATATTAGCTGTTCCATATCCTATTTTTTTTATCCTTAAATTGGGATGAGGATTAATATCCTTGGCTACTCCTACGTCTACCACTATTACTTTAGCTCCTATGTGTCTTGATAGAACATTAATTCCTGCTCCCCCCTTTAGAAAATTATAAACCATCTGATAGGTTACCTCTTGAGGATAAGCACTTACTCTCTCTTTTGCTACCCCATGATCGGCAGCAAAAACAAAGATGACCTTTTTCTCCAATGAAGGCTCAAGGGTCCCAGTAATTCCTGCTATTCTCTTGGCAAGCTCCTCAAGTTTTCCTAAGCTTCCTTTAGGTTTAGTTAGGTTATTTAGTTTTTCTTGAGCCTCCATTAAGATTTTATTCTCTACTGGTTTGATTTTTTTTATCGTTTCTTTAATCTTTCTCACTTATTTTCCCTCTTTAATTTTACTGTAGGATTCCTCTATAAGCTCATCTATCTTCTCCAGTCCTTCTACTATTCTTGGCCCAGGACGCTCAATTATATTTGAATCACTAATAGCGTATACACAACCACTTTTAACTGCAATTGTTTTTTTAAGTTCAGGGTCGTTTAGTATATTTTTCTTTATCACTACCCCATTCTCACCCATTCCAGAGCAGATGATTATCTGAGGATCACGGTCAATTACTGTTTCTTTATTTATCTGTTTCCAGCCCTTTATATCATAGGCAATATTTTTGCCCCCGGCTATTTTAATTAACTCATCCGGATATGTCTCTTTGCCCGATGTCCAGAGCTGAGGATACCAGACCAGATAAAGAACTCTCATTTTCTTATCTTCAGGGATCTTCGCGTTTTTTTCTCTTACTATCTCAATTCTTTTTCTCATCTCTGTGGTTATCTGTTTTGCTTTTTTCTCTTCCCCAGTTATCTTTCCTACTAATTGAATATCTTTTAAAATATCCTCAATATTTTTTGGGTTTAGGGCTGCTACAGTTAATCCCAGCTTTTCTAAAGCTGCGATATTTTCCTCTCCATTTCCATAAGCTGCCAATACTAAATCTGGGTCCTTAGCTACAATTTTTTCAATATTAGGGGTAGAATAACCTCCTATTTTATCTATTTGCTTTACCTCGGGAGGATAATCACAGTAACTGGTGACCCCTATTATTTTATCTCCCAGACCAAGAGCAAAAAGGATCTCCGTATTACTGGGTGATAGGGAAACAATTTTTCCCGGATATTTCTCTATCACTACTTCTCTTCCAAAATCATCAATTACAGTTACTTTACCTGTCTTTGGAGAACTCCCTTCAACAGAAAAAGCTACCCCACAGCCAATTAAGATGAAAAAGGCTACCAACACACTGATTAACTTGATCTTCATCCTAACCTCCTTAATTTTTTTATAAAAAAGCCCTGGCCTCCTTCTTTCCGGAAGACCAGGGCTTTATTTTCAAAATAAAAACCCACAGCTTCTCATCTCGCGAAGAAGAGGGGCAGATATTGTATACAGGTAGGTTTTCTGACTTTCGGCTCTTCCTTAAGAAAGGTTTTTCTACTCTCCACCCTTCCCACAAGCCCTTAGCAAAATTAGCTAAGTGCTATGCAGTGGTTTATGTGGATTTTGTTCCGATTACAGCGGCGCGACCGTGAGGGCTTTTCACCCTCTTCCCTTTAAACACCTGTATACAAACCTTTAATTTGAAAAAACTAATTTT
>JAGHCO010000137.1 GCA_021160405.1 Candidatus Aerophobota bacterium | reverse complement strand
TCTTATACATCCTATAAACAGATAAATCTTTATTATATTTATTCACCTGCTGAGTTAATTCTGCTAACCTCTTCCCGACCTCCCCATACAATTGGAACTTCTCAAGACTAAGAGTAGTATTACTAGAAATGTCAGACAATCGTCTTGTCTCCTCTGCTAGGATTTCTAAATTTCTCTTATTCGTACTTTGAAACGTTTTCATCATACTAATATCTGCATTCGTTATAGCAAAGACGACCAGCAATATAACTAGCCCTATACTCCACCAAATAATACTACAAACAAGCCAACCTGCAGCGGTATCTTCATGGTAGTCCTCACCCCTACTCCGAAAATACCCAACCAGAAGATAGGCGCCGATACCAATAAACACCAATATAAGTATCATTTCTTTACCTCCTTTGTTTTCTTTAAATAAACAACATACAGAGAATAAGGTTTATCAAAGAACATCTTTCTTTCTCCTCCTTCTATCAGGCTTTCCTTTCTTTAAAATTCTCATAGCTCCATAAGTTCTATCTTCAAACTGCCTTTTACCTAAAAGAGCTGTAGCAGCTAAGGCTTTTATTGCCTCACCAACAATCCTTAGCTCTCTTTTTGATAACTGTCTTATAGGCTCACTCATTTCAACACCAATTGCAAGAAGCCTTGTTAACTCATCCCATACTCCAATCTCACTTAACTTCCACCTTCTTGTCCAATACTCTTTTCTACTTACCACCTTACTTATCACCTCCTGCCCCAATAACATCTATTCGTAGCATATCGCTAATCCAATAAGCCTTGACACGAATATCATCCTTCTCAATTTCTACTCTCCTAGATGAATCCCTCACCATCGCTGTAACAACCTTTGAAACTAAAGACAAGATATTACTTTCTTTCTGCATAATACTCCTCCTTCTGGCCCCGGCAGGCCCTAGGCCACACATCCTCCATCGGGTAAACCCACCGAGGCCACAAAATCTCATCTAGACGATTTTGATGACCTCCCCACCCCACCTATCCCTGATCTTAACCTCCACTTTCGGTCTATATCCATCCAACTCAGGGATAGGTCTCTCAAATTCCTCTTTTATTATTCTCGCTACTTCATCAACTTCCTCATCAGGAACTTCCCACATTCCCTCATCATGCAAAGAGATAATTTGACCAGCTCTAAAGCCACCTTCTTTTAATCTTCTCCAAATTCTTATCTGAGCCAGAAATAAAATATCATTACTAGCTGATTGAATCGGAAAATTAGATGCTTTTCTCTGAGCAGAGGAAAACTCAGCTTTACCTACCCAATCCAAGTCATAAAAATGTCTCTTTCTTCCAAAAATATTTGTTAAAACACAGCTTCCAGATAAAACTTTCCTCTTCTGCTCCTCAAGATAACTATGCAAAACTGGGTAACTCTCATGTAAAGCATCAACATATTTTTCCGCCAGCTTTTCAGATATACCAATCCTCTTAGCAATATTTCTTGGATGTCCTCCATATAAGAATGCTCCAAACATCAGGGCTTTAGCCCTTGTCCTTTGCTGTTTGGTAGGTTTTTTTCCTCTTTTGCATATCCCCATTCTCCAGCAAGTTTCTGTATGAAAATCATCAGAATTTAGAGCCTCAATCAAGTTTTCATCGCCTGATAGATAAGCTGCTATTCTAAGCTCTGATTGACTCATATCAGCGGACACAAATTTCCATCCTTTTGGTACTGTAAAACATTCTCTTACTTCGGCTGGTACTTGCTGCACGTTAGGATGCGATGCGGAAAATCTCCCTGAGTTAGTCCCATGAATAATATAATTAGCATGGATACGTCCATCTTCCTTAATATATTTGCTTATCCCATCTCTTAAGAAAGTACTATACAACTTAGATAACTTTCTATATTCCTTCAATAGCTCAACAAATGGATGATCCAGGTGATTTAAAGTTTCATCATCAACAGACCAAGCACCACTAGGCGTTTTCTTATAAGGTGTAAGCTTCAATATCTCAAATAAATACTTAGACAACTGGCGAGAGGAATTGGGATTAAAATCAGACTTGCCTACCTGCATTTTTATCTTCTCTAGCAACTCTTTTAGCTTCATCTCAACCTGACTTTTTATCTTACCCAACAGCTCCTTATCAATCAGCACCCCCCGTTCTTCCATGTCAAGAACCAATAAAATAGTAGGCTCGATAAGCCTATTATAAACCTTTAACAAATCCTGCTTCTTAAGCTCTGGGTATAGAGTATTCTTAAATAGGTCTATTGTTGCATCTACATCTGCACAAGCATAATGAACTAGCAATGGGGTTGGAACGTAAGCATATGAACCTTTCTCAGAGGCAATCTTTTTAACTTCATCTTCTTTAAAATCAACATTCGTATATAACCTACCAAGCACCTTTAGTGAATGAGGTAAATTCTCATCAATTAGATGATGCATTAAAATAACATCCCAAATCTTACCCTTTACTTCGATCCCCAGCTTTCTTAGAAAATGCAGATCGAACTTTGCGTTGGCAAATACCTTTGCTATATTTTCTCTCTCTAACAACGAACGCAGGTAATCTATAACCTGCAACTTTTCGTTTTCCTCCCATTTTTTAGCTCCTCCATATGATAATAGAGGAATAAAAAATGCTTCTTTTTCTTTCACTGATAGTTGAATTGAAATAACATCAGCTTCCCTTTCCACCGATGTTGTCTCTACATCAACAGAGATAAGATTAAAACCTTCTAAATAGCTTATAAGAGCCTTAATGCTATCTAAATCACCAACATACTTATACTTGACATTTCTATTAGGTCTTCCATTCAACAGTCTCTTTGCAAGTATCATATCAAGAACAATTAACTTTGATTTTTCCCATCCTCCATGCAGACACACAGCAGGATGATATGTTGGAACAACATAATATCCATTTTGGGAAAAAATAATTCCTCTGTTATCCTTAATACTCTTCTGGCCTGTGATAGCATATAGAGCAGCTGCACCTAATGGAATAATAATCTTAGGCTTTACCCTCTTTATATCATCCATTAGGTATTTTCTACAATGCTTTAC
>JAGHCO010000213.1 GCA_021160405.1 Candidatus Aerophobota bacterium | reverse complement strand
TATTTCCCCAACCTGAACTGGAACCTTGTGCAAGAATCCGGGAAATTGCTCACCAATTACTCCCTGAAGAAAAATTTTTCTCCCTCCCTCCCTCCTTTTTTATTCCCAGTTTCTCTGCAACCTCAAGGCTAAATAAAGAATAATCAGCTCCTGAATCAAGTAAAGCTAACATTTTAATTTTCTCTTTCGGGCCAATTAAAATCACTTCAATTAAAGGATAGCCCTGGATGTAGGAAAACTCCTTTCTCATAAATCAAAGGTGAATCACTCCTTTTTTAGGAACACAAAAGATGGCGGCTTTTTCTTTTATTCCCTTCTTTTCCATCTTTTTCATTAAACTGTTTAAGGTTCTCCCGTTTTTCACTATCCTATCATCCAAAAAGGTAACCCACTTCCCTGAGTATTTATCTAACTTAAGTTTCTTTTTTCTTTTTGTCTTCCTCATATTTTTAAAAAAGGATATAGATAAGCTTGGAATTGCTTATTTCCCGAACTCGAACTTTGCCCGGCAAGAGCTAAGCTGTAAAGAATCTCTTTTTCTACCTCTTTTCTTCCTCTTGCATATTTTAACCTTGAGAGCTTAACGACACCTTCTTTGTAAGATTTTTTTATTTTGGGTGGAGGTAGTGTTATAGCGCTGAAAGGACGAGAAGCTTTTCCATTGACCATTAGCTTAAGGTAGATATGGTAGTTGGGAAGGTTGGCAAGGTCAGTCTCAGAAAAGACAGGATAAAATTCCCTTGTCAAAATTTTTGCATCTTCGGGCCCTACTTTAAAGGAGATAATGGTTCCAACATTTCCCAAAATTGCCTCCTTTATTTTCTTATCAAGCTGGGCCCATGTATTGGTGAGAAAGAATTAAATTCAGTCCGTATTTTCTTGCCCTCAAAACATGTTTGATGCAGTGGCCTTAGCTGAGATGGCTTTGAGGCAAGACTAAAGATTTCCCTATAAAACGCTTTGGTATTTTCGTGGTTTTGTTTAGGATTATTTTCCCTTTAAGATATCTTGAGCTTTTTCTAGAAATTCTTTTGCTCTATTTAGCAAATCCTGAGCGTTCTCCTTGCTAAATTCACCGTAATAGTCAGCATCCTCTCTTAGTCTTTTCGCTTTTTGGAGAGCCTCAATGAGCCAATACCCTAAGAGTCCTTTGTTGACATAAAGAACTCGGATAGCTTCAATTAAACAGAAATGGCTCCTTTCACGCAAATTGTTACTGTAAAGCAAAGCTCTTGCTGAGTGAAACATTGAATAGTAAGTTTGAATGGTAGACCACTTATAATTTTCTCCTTAAAACTTCCTTTAGCAGTATTGTAATCAGACAGAGCAAGATTTAATTCTTTAGAAGATAAAGCTTTCCCTCGAGAAAATCTCTTTATTTTCCCCTTCTTTTTGCAGTCTTCAAATTTAGTATTATTATTCATATCGCTCCCAAAGAATTATTCCTCTTTGTATCTCTTGATAAAAGGTAGGATCTTCCCTTTCCAGTTTAGCAAAACTTGAAGGATTTTTCAAAACAGCTTTTATTTTCTTATGCTGGTTAAATTTCTTTATTAGCTTTCTTGTCTCTTCCTCACTTCTCGTTAAGATAAAAAGATCAATATCACTATCTTCTAAATTCTCTCCCCTTGAGGCGCTTCCAAACAAAATAATTTGTTGTGAAAGACCGTTAAGTTTTTTTATTAAGGGATAAAGCTCAACAACAGTTTCTATAACCTTAAATTGTTTGACCAAAGGATTGTGGAAATCTACTTGATAAAGATGGGTCTTCCCTTTTATGCTTCGTTTAATAAGGCCAACTTTAACTAATTCTCGCAGAGCAATATTTGCTCCTGCTTTACTGATGTTAGCGTTTTTAATAATCTCAGAGGTCATCAAAGACTGACTGGGGTTTTGAGCCAAAAACTTTAGCACTTTCTGTTTATTAGTATCAAAGAAGAGTTCGTCTATATTGTCTAATTTTTTATTCATATGTCTATTATATTAAACGATAAAACTCCTGTCAAGCTTTTAGGTGTCTTTCCTAAAACTCCATCTATCATACAACACAAAAAAATATTGTCATTTGACATTCTCACCTAATTTCACTATATTAGTGTAAGTATAATTGGCCCACAGGTTAAGGTTTTGCTGCTTCAAAGCACAGCACATACCCGAACAAAGTAAAGCTCTTTTTTCATATAAATAAACAAGCTGTCAATACTAATACAGTTTCAGGAAAAATTCAGGGCTGCCCTGAAAAACGTCTATCTCGTCTGTTGGGTCTGTTGGGTCGTTGAGTCATTGGGTCTGTTGGGTCTATCTCGTCTGTTTCGTCCTTCTCGTCTATTTCGTTTGTTGGGTCGAGGGGTCATTGGGTCAACTTCGTCTATTTGGTTACTTTGGTTTATTTGGTTTGTTTGGTGAGTCAGGTCGGTTGGGTCTATTGGGTCTGTTGCGTCATTGCGTCCTTGAGTCAGTTGTCTAAAGCAACGCTGAACGTAGAACCTCGAGCATAGAACGCATTTACACATCAACTGATCAACTGGCAAACCAACAAACCAGACAACTGATTAACCGAACAGTCAGAAAACCAATTACGCTATTATGCAAAAATATATAGAATATATCAGTTATTGGCATCAGCAAAGGGAGGAAGAAAAGCTACAATTGGAGAAGTTATGGGAAAAGGCACAGCAGATAGCCAAAAGATGTGCCCTTGTTCTTACCAAAAAATATGGAGTTAAAAAAGTCTATGCGGTGGGATCATTAGTCGAACCTCAGAGATTTCATTTCTCTTCAGACATAGATTTAGCTGTGGAAGGTCTTAAGTCTCATCTTTATTTCTCAGCCCTTAAGGATGTATGGAAACTATTACCCGCAGGAATGGAGCTTGATCTTATTCCCCTGGAAGATATTTCACAAAAGAGAAAAGATTTCATTCTGTCTCGAGGAAAATTAATTTATGAAAAACAAGTTTAAATTATTAAAAGCAGATATTCAGTTAGAACTGGATAAATTGCATAGTTTAGAAAAAGAGATGTCAAGCATCTTACCCTCCTCTACCAAGAGACCATCTTCGGTAGAGCTAAGAGCAATTGGGAGTATTCTCCATGATTTTTATTCTGGTATTGAAAAGGTCTTTAAGAGAATAGCTTAAAGACCTTTTCAATACCAGAATAAAAATCATGGAGAATACTCC
>JAGHCO010000035.1 GCA_021160405.1 Candidatus Aerophobota bacterium | reverse complement strand
TTCCTCATCAGATGTTCAGGATGCCTTAGCTAAAAGGGGAATTCTTGTTAGGGACTGCAGCAATTTTAGGGGACTTACACATAAGTTTATTAGGGTAGCAGTAAGGTCTCGAAAGGATAATTTAAAATTAATTGAAAATCTTAAAGAACTAATCTCATAAAAAATGTCAGCAAAACCAATAATGATTCAGGGAACAGGCTCTGGAGTAGGAAAAAGCATATTGGTAGCAGCTCTTTGCAGAATATTTAAAAGAGATGGCTGGAGAGTTGCTCCCTTTAAAGCTCAAAATATGGCTCTTAACTCCTATGTTACAGCTAAGGGGAAAGAAATGGGAAGAGCTCAAGTAGTTCAAGCTGAAGCTGCAAAATTGGAACCAGAAGTGGAAATGAATCCCATACTAATTAAACCTTCCTCAGATACCAAAGCTCAGGTTATTGTTTTGGGAAAACCTATAGGTAATTTTGGAGCTATGCAGTACCATCAATTTAAACCAAGATTCTTAAAAATAGTAGAGAAATCCTACCAGAAATTGGCAAGAAATTTTGACATTATAGTTATTGAGGGAGCAGGCAGTCCAGCAGAGATAAACTTAAGGGAAGGGGATATTGTAAATATGAGGATTGCACAGATGGCTAAAAGTCCTGTGATACTGGTAGGGGATATAGACAAAGGAGGTGTTTTTGCCTGGATTTGGGGAACTGTTGACCTTTTATCACCTGAGGATAGAAAAAGAGTAAAGGGAATTATAATTAATAAATTTAGAGGAGATAAAGATATACTTTCCCCCGGCCTTGAATTCTTAGAAAAAAAGATTAACTGTCCAGTTTTGGGAGTTATCCCTTATTTTAAAGATATAAAAATTCAGGAGGAGGACTCCTTATCCATAGAAGATAAAAATTTTTCTAAAAAGGGAAAAATTAAAATTGAGGTGATATACCTTCCTCATATCTCCAATTTCACTGATTTTGATTATCTAAAAGAGGAAAGGGAAGTTTCTCTCAAGTTCACAGGAAGAGGAGAATCACTGGATAATCCTGATGTAGTAATTATTCCTGGAAGTAAAAATACTATCGGTGATCTTTTTTATTTAAAAGAAAAGGGGTATGCAAAAAAAATTGTTAATTTAGCTAAGAAGGGAAAAATTGTAGTAGGAATCTGTGGAGGATTTCAGATGTTAGGTAAAAAGATTGAGGATCCCTATTATGTAGAAACTCATAAAGGTAAGATAAAGGGGCTGAATTTGCTGGATATCTCTACTACAATAGAAAAAAGGAAGGTAACTCATCAGGTAAAGGCAACTCCTTTGAAAGTTTTTAATCCTCATCAGGTTTTAACCGGCTATGAGATTCATATGGGAAGAACAATCTTGGGAGAGGGAGTTAGTCCTCTTTTTAAGATAACTCGTAGGTCCCAACAAAAAGTTGAAATTTTAGATGGGGCAATAAATAAAGAGGAAAGCATCTTTGGGACATACATTCATGGAATATTTGATAACGATGAGTTTAGAACAGAGTTCATTAACCTCATCCGCAAAAGAAAAGGACTTCCTCTTTTAAAAAACACTAACAGATGTATTAACCGCGAACAGGAGTATGAAAAATTAGCCAATTTAGTAGAGAGTAATTTAAATAAAGATCTTATCTACAAGATTTTAAGAAAAGGACTGGGGTAAATTTGCAAGCAATTAAGCTGCTATCCAAGCACAGGAAAAAAACCTTTAGTTTTTTGATTTTATTGGGTATAGCTACTATTGGGATAAGTTTATCTATAGGATCGGTATCTATATCAGTTAAAGACATATTAAAGATAATAACTCACAAAATTCCTCTTTTAAATACCCTAATTAAGGATGAGCCTATCCAGAAATATCAACTAATCATCTTAAACTTAAGATTGCCCCGTATCCTTTTAGCTATGCTGGTAGGCTCAGGATTAGCCACAGCCGGAGTAGCTATGCAGGGGTTATTTAAAAATCCTATGGCAAGTCCATACGTAGTGGGGGTATCTTCGGGATCGTCCTTTGGAGCTGCCTTAGCAATACTTATCTTACCAGGGATATTCTCCGTTCCTCTCTTAGCTTTTCTTGCAGGTCTGGGAGCTATTTTCTTAGTTTACAGAATTTCCAGAAGGAATGGCAAGGTTCCTGTAGAAACTTTACTTTTAGCTGGAATAGCTATAGGATTCTTTTTCTCAGCTATTACCTCTTTATTAATGTACATCTCTGCTCAAAGTGTTCATTATCTTGTTTTCTGGATGATGGGAGGATTTGGAGGAAGAAGCTGGGATCATGCAGTAACGGCTCTTCCCTTTATTGGGTTTGGAATACCTGCTATTTATTATTTTTCCAGAGAGTTAAATGTAATGCAACTGGGTGAGGAATCAGCTACTCACTTAGGTGTAAATGTAGAGAGGGTTAAAAAACTTTTGCTTATTTTCTCCTCCTTAATAACTGCTGCTGCAGTAGCAGTAAGTGGAGTAATTGGATTTGTGGGATTAATTATTCCCCATATAACTCGGATTATTGTAGGTCCTGATCATAGAATTCTTATACCAGCATCTGCTCTGCTTGGAGGTATTTTTCTTGTTTGGTGTGACAGCTTAGCCAGAACAGTTATCTCTCCTGTAGAGCTACCAGTAGGGATAATTACATCCTGCTTTGGTGCTCCTTTTTTCATTTATCTTTTAAAGAAAAGGTGAGATATAAATATGTTAAAGATAGAAAAGATAAGCTGCTCTCTTGATAATACCTTAATCCTTAAGGATGTAGATTTTAAAGTAAATAGAGGAGATTTCTTAGGAATAGTTGGTCCTAATGGATCAGGTAAAACTACTCTTTTGCGAGCAGTTAGTGGAATTCTGCCTCTTATTAAAGGAAAAGTATACCTTGAAGGAGAAGATGTTAGCCAAATGGATAAAAAAAAGATCGCTAAAAAAATAGCTATGGTTCCCCAGAACACTTTCATAAATTTTCCCTTTACCGCTATGGAAGTAGTTATGATGGGAAGGAACCCCTATTTAGGTAGGTTTGAGAGGGAAGGAAGAAAAGATTTAGATAAAGCAAAGGAAAGTATGATTTTAACTAAAACCTGGGGGTTAAGAAACAGAAAAGTTACCAAGATAAGTGGAGGAGAGCTGCAAAGAGTAATAATAGCTCAAGCTTTAGCTCAAGACACACAGATACTTTTTTTAGATGAACCTACTGCTCATCTGGATATAAACCATGAGCTGGAGATACTTTCCCTTATTACTCGTTTAAACAGGGAAAAACTGCTCACCGTAGTTTTAGTAACCCATAATCTTAATTTAGCTGCTCGATACTGTAGAAAACTTATCCTTCTTAAAAAGGGTGAAATTTATGCCCGGGGAGAAGTAGAGGATATCCTTACTCCTGAGAATATCAAGAGTGTTTTTCATATAAGGGCTCTGGTTAAAAAACACCCGCTCACCGGCTCAATTTACACTCTTCCTATTTACTTTAATGGAAAAAATAAAACTGCGAAAGGAAAGATTCATCTTATCTGTGGAGGTGGCTCGGGTAGCTCTTTACTAAGGAGGCTATGGGAGAGCGGGTTTGAGGTAACTACAGGTGTACTCAATGTCCTTGATGCTGACTTTGAAACAGCAACTCTCCTTAACATCCCTACCGTTGGGGAAGCTCCTTTCTCTCCTATAACTTCCGAATCTTACCAGAAAAATGTGGAAATGATGGAAGGCTCAAAGGTGGTTATTTTAACAGAGGTTCCTTTTGGTGAAGGGAATTTGTTAAATCTTAGGGCAGTTGAACAAGCCTTAAAAGAAGGAATGAAAGTGATAGTGATTAACAAAATTCCTGTTCAAGAAAGAGACTATACCAAAGGCAAGGCCACCCGGATATTTGAAGATTTAAGAAAAGATGGGGCTAAACTTGTTAAGAATGAGGAAGAAGCAATTTCACTGATAGAAAATGAACTATAAACATTCAGCCACAGATTTACCCAGATAAAAGGCTAAATATCATTTTTTCTTTAGTAGCGTTTTTAAATCACTTTCAAAAGTAGATTCAGGATTGTAACCTATGTATTTTTTATATATATAACCATTACTGGATATGACAAATGTTGTGGGTATATAAGCTATAGGACCATAGTCTTTAACTACTTTTCCATTAGGAATAAGCAAAGGATAATTGATATTGTATTCTTCCTTAAAATTCTTTACTGAATCCATGCTATTATCCAATGCTACCCCCAACATTTGGAAACCCTTGTTTTTGTATCTTTTGTAAAGATCTACAAAATGAGGGATTTCTGCACGGCAGGGAGGACACCAAGTTGCCCAAAAGTCAAGGATTATCACCTTCCCTTTTAAATCTGACAGTCTTATAATTTTCCCATTTAAGCTCTGAAGAGAAAAATTAGGAGCAGGTTTTATTCCAAGTTTAGCTATCTTTTCTTTAGAAGGAGCTTGCGTAGATTTTTTTTCAGTGGGTAGCTTTACTTTGGAGGTTGGTGCAGATTCTTTCTGGTTAGGCAAGCTTACCTCGGGAGAGGATGTGGGTTTTTCATTAATAGTTGGAGTATATTGAACAACTTTACTTCTTGAAAGATAAATTGCAAGAACAACTGCAAAGATTATCACTCCTGCTAAATAAGGTAAATATTTTTTAATTTTCAATTAGCCTCCTCCCTTTGTTATCTTTGAAATATAAAAGATAGGCTTCCTCTAAAAGTTAATATACCTATGATAATTAAAAACACCCCGCTTATAATTTCAATTAAATGAAAATATTTCTTTATTCTTTTAAACAATTTAAGAAAACTACCTGTAGCAATGCCTGTTAAGAAAAAGGGAACTCCCAGACCAAGAGAATAAGCGGATAACAACTGAACACCTTTCATTAAAGTTTGTTGAGTTGCAGCATAGGTAAGTATACTTGCCAGTATTGGCCCAACACAAGGAGTCCATCCAAATGCAAAGGCAAGTCCCATAATAAATGAACCAAATGAGCCTGGACTAATTTTTATATGAAACTTCTTTTCAGAGTAAAGAAAGTTTAACTTTAGCCAACCTGCAATATGAAGTCCAAAAATTACAATTATAATTCCAGCAATTCTTCTAAGAATTATTATGTGAGATGAAATTAATTTTCCAAATGTAGTAACAGTAGCGCCCATACCAATAAAAATTATAGAAAATCCTGCTATAAAAAGTAAGGAACTTACTATAATTCTTTTCTTAAAAGCTAAAGTTTTATCCTCAGAAGTTAGCTCCTTAATTGATATACCTGAAATATACGAGATGTAAGCTGGAATAAGCGGCAATATGCAGGGAGAAATGAAGGATAAAACTCCAGCAATAAATGAAACAAACAAACCTGCACTACTCATTTAAAATTTTTTTAACTTTCTCCTCAAGAATTCTTTTAGGAACTGCCCCTACTACCTGATCTACGATATTTCCATCCTTAAAGAACAGAATTGTAGGTATTCCCATTATGCTGTATCTCCCAGCAATTGAGGGATTCTCATCAACATTTAATTTCCCCACTTTAATTTTATCTCCATACTCATTGGAAATTTCCTCTACAACCGGAGAAATTATTAGACAGGGCGCACACCATGCGGCCCAAAAGTCTATCATTACTGGAATATCTGATTTAATTACCTCTTCTTCCCAGTTAGATTCATTTAAGATAATCTCGGCCATTTTCTCCCCCGTTATATTTCTTCAATTTTTTCTCTAGTAGATTCACAAATTCAAACCCTTAAATTTTAATCAAAATGAATACTCTGTCAAACTTTTTAAAAATCGTTACTATTCCCTCACAGATTTA
>JAGHCO010000011.1 GCA_021160405.1 Candidatus Aerophobota bacterium | reverse complement strand
ATTATATACATTATAATTATTTTGTCAACCCTCCTCTAAGTTTCTGTTAATTAAAATTTAAGGTAACAGTTCAGCCACTAAGTTACCAAGGCACAAAGGAGTGATATGAATTTTAAAACCTCTATCGGAAAGAAAAGAATTCATTGCTAAAAAAATTAACCACTGAAGATACAGAGGACGTTAAAAATTTTAAGACCGGATTTACTTGATGTCTTTGTGTCTTGGTGGCTAAATAGTAACAATTTAAGGTTAGTTGACAAAATCTTTAACTCAGGTAAAAATATAATCAAAAAATAAAATGTTGGGAATATTTCTTTTATTTTTGCCTCTTTTTCCCCCCCTCTCTTACTTTACTTTGCTTGTCTGTATAGCAAAGAAAATCAAGGAGCTTAATCTTAAAAAATTTCTCCATACTGATTTTTTGCTCTTTGACCTTATTCTTTTATCTTTATTTATAGCTATTTTAGTTTCCGCTCTGTTATCTCCTTATAGAATTCACTCTCTTACAGCTTTCCCCCTGTTTTGTTTTTATCTAATAGTTCATTTTCTTATGCGAGATGCGACAAAGAGAAATGGAGAAAAATATTTCCTTAATTTAATTTTCCTCTCTTTATTTTTCTTATGTGGATTTGGAATCATCCAGTATTTATTAAACTTAAATGTTTCCTTCCATAAATCTATCTCTCATCTACGTCTTTCCACCAGAGGGGGGATTACTTCTTTACTTGGTAATCAGAACAAATTTGCTGATTTTCTAATCTTAACCCTTCCTCTCATCTTAACCTCTATTTCCTGGAAGAGGATAAATGAGAAAAGGCAACTCTTTCTTCTCTTTCTTCTTTTCTTGGGGCTGGTCTGTCTTGTGCTTACTGGTTCCTTAGGGGGAATGGGAGCTGTTGGAATAGTAATAGTTATCTACCTTTTAATTAAAAACTGGAAAGCAGGGTTAATATTGCTGGTAGTTGGAGGGTTGGTTTTTCTCGTATTCCATAGTCATCTTACTGTAATCTTTCTTGCACTAATTAAAAAATATAGCAGGCCTGGGATCAGGATATATACCTGGAAAAATGTATGCATTCCCTTATTAAAAGACCACCCTTTATTAGGGATAGGTCTTGCCTCTTACTGTAAGGTAGCTTCCTCTTACTGTCCCAATGTTTTATGGTCCCATGCTCATAATTTCTTTCTTAACTATCTGGATGAGATAGGGTTTATTGGAGGGCTTCTTTTGTTTTTTAGCACAGGTATACCTGCAGTGTATATGATAAAACTGTATAGAAGGGCAAGGTATCCTTTAAATAACTTATCTTTAGGTTTTGCCCTTTCTATTGTAGGCATACTAATATTTGGTATGGTAGAAACAGTGATGGACAATTTTCAAATTGGTCTTTTATTCTGGAGTTTAACAGGGATGGCTCTTGGAATTTATTCACGAGAGAAAATGACTAATTGCAAGGAGGAGGAAAATGGCAAAGGAGCAACCTGAATTTGAAGAAACAGATCTAAGAGATTACTTCGAAGTATTATCTAAGCGAAAGGGTATCATTCTGGGGATATTTCTTACTAACGTAAAAGTAGGGTGTTAGGTTTACTAATAGGGATTATTGCTGTCTTTGGGATGGAGTGGTGGAGTTGAGGAAAGAATGAGGATAATGATAAGAATAAATCTTAGTAGGCTCCTTTTGCCTTAAATATTTGATTTTGGCTAAGAAATACGAACTGAGGATATTAGACCATTTTGGAATTCTGGTACAATCTCTTTAATCTTTTTTCTTACTCCTTCCACATCCTCACTTGCGGCTAATTCTTCTAATTCTTTTATTCTTTTACTTAATTCTTCCACATTTACCTCATTGGATTTAATACTCATAATCTTTTCATAGCTTGTAAGTTGAACTTCTTCATTTTTTCCCACAAGCTCTTCATGTAACTTTTCCCCTGGGCGAAGTCCAATTATCTTTATCTTAATATCAACGTCAGGTTTAAATCCCGATAATTTTATTAGATCTCGGGCAAGGTCAATTATTTTTACCTGCTCTCCCATATCCAGGACAAGAATCTCTCCTCCTTTACCTATAGCTCCTGCTTGAATGACTAATTGAGCTGCTTCAGATAGGGTCATAAAGTAGCGGGTTATCTCTGGATGAGTTACTGTAATTGGTCCACCCTTTTTAATCTGTTCTTTAAATAAAGGTATTACACTGCCTCTACTTTCTAAGACGTTGCCAAATCTTACTGCAGAGAATTTGGTAAACTTACTCTTCTTAGCTATAGCTTGTAAAAGTAGCTCACTTATTCTTTTAGATGCCCCCATAAAGCTTGTGGGATTTACCGCCTTATCAGTGGAGATGAGCACAAAATGCTCCACGCCAAATTCCTTAGCTGCCTCCATAACAATCCGAGTGCCTGTAACATTATTTTTAATAGCCTCGCAGGGATTAGTTTCCATCAGGGGAACATATTTATGAGCTGCTGTATGGAATATAACCTGAGGTTTATATTTGTTTAAAACTGCCCGCACTCTTTCTCTATCCCTTATGTTGGCGACAACCGGGTCTATCTTTATTAAAGGATATTTTTCTCTGAACTCCTGAATAATTTTGTAAAGACTAAATTCTCCTCTGGCAAGAAAAATCAAAAGATCTGGGTTAAACCGGGTTAACTGACGGCAAATTTCTGAACCTATAGAGCCCCCCGCCCCTGTAATCAATACTCTTTTACCAGAGATATAATTTGAGATTCTGCTTAAATCAAGTTTCACTACCTCTCTTGATAAGAGATCTTTTACTTCAACATTTCTGATTTGATTAAAGGAAATTTGACCATCAATTATATCGGAAAGGGAAGGGGTGGTGCGAGAGAGAAGATGAGTTTTACTACACATCTGAATAATCCTTCGCATTTGTCCTCTGGTGGCCGAGGGAACTGCTATTATAATCTCATCAATGCTCTTTTCCTTTGCTATTTGGGGAATCTCATCAATAGAACCTAATACTTTAACTCCATGGATATACCTACCTATCTTGTTTAAATTGTCATCAACAAATCCCACTACTCTATAGCCATTCTTTGGATGTCTTTTGATTTCTCTTAATATTATTTCTCCCGTATCTCCTGCTCCTACCAGAAGGACCCGCTTAAATCCTTCAGATTTAATAGAATCTCTGATGGGTAATCCTTCGCTGAATATCCTTATGGATAATCTAATGGCTCCTGCAAAGACAAATAACAAGAGAGGATGGAGGATAAAAATTGAGCGAGGGAAACCTCGCAGGTCAAAAACAAAGATTATTCCTGTAATGCTTAAAAAAACTCCGCCTATTACTGCTTTAAACAGCCTCAATAAATCATTTACACTGGTATAGCGATACAGACCCCGATAAAGACCAAAGAAAAAAAAGCTTACAATATAGGAGATAGTAACTATTGGTAGGCCTTGATAAAAGAGAGGAAGATGCTTGAGAAAGAGAGATGCCTCATCCATAAAGCGGAGGTAAAAGGCAAGGTAAAAGGTAAAAATAATACAAGCAACATCAACTAAAATTACTATATTCCTCTTCCAGTTAGCAAAGATGCTCTTAAGATTCATTTGTTTTACTTGCCTTTTATCCCAGTTTATTTAATATAACACTTTTACAAAAAAAATCAAGAAAATTTTCCTTTATTTTCGATAATGTTTTACAATTTTTTTAACTGCCTCAATGACATCTTTAGTATCTTTATCGTTCATCCTGGGATACAACGGCAGGGAAATAACTCGGTCGTAGATATACTCTGCATTTGGGAAATCTCCTCTTTTGAATCCATAAGTGTTGCGATAATAAGGATGCAGGTGCACAGGGATAAAGTGAACGCTCGTTCCAATATTCTCTTTCCTTAAAGCCTCAATAAATTGGTTCCGACCAATGTTGAGCTTTTCAAGGACAACTTTAATTACATAGAGATGCCAGGCATGCTTAATATTAGGTTTAACAAAGGGAACCTCGATAGCATCCAAATTGGCAAAGGCCTCATTATAAACTTTTGCAATTTCCTCTCTTCTTTTTTGAAGCCTTGTTAGCTTCCTTAGCTGATGTAATCCTAACGAGGCTTGAATGTCTGTCATGTTGTATTTATACCCTGGGTATATTACCTCATAATACCAGGAACCTGTAGCTGAATATCGCTTCCAGGCATCCCTGCTCATCCCATGAAGGCTCAGAATCCTAATCTTTTTAGCTAATTCCCCATCATCAGTTGTGGCCATTCCTCCCTCACCGGTTACTAAATTCTTAGTAGCATAGAAGCTAAAACAGGTAATGTCCCCAATAGCACCAACCTTCTTTCCCTTATATTCAGAAGCAATGCTATGAGCAGCATCTTCTATCACTAAGAGGTTATATCTCTTAGCTATTGCCATAACCTCATCCATATCACAAGGTTGACCTGCATAATGCACAGGCACTATTACCTTAGTTTTAGGGGTAATTGCCTGTTCAATTCTTTCAGTATCAATATTAAATGTATCAGGCTTAATATCAACAAAGACAGGTTTTGCCCCTGTATGAAGAATTACATTGATAGTAGCACAAAAAGTAAAGGGAGTAGTAATGACCTCATCACCTTTGCCAATTCCCCCTGCTATCAAGGCTAAATGCAACCCCCCAGTGCAGGAGTTAATTGCTATAGCATACTTGCTTCCTATATATTCAGCGAACTCTTCTTCAAATCTTTTTACCTTAGGTCCTGTGGTAAGCCATCCGGATGTTAAAGTATCAATAATTTCATTTATTTCTTCTTTTTCAATTAAAGGTTGAGAAAAAGGTAGAAAATTCTCTCGGATAGGCTTATCACCTTTATCCACTTCATTTTTCATACTTTATCTCTCCTTATTTACCTCACTATCTTCATTTATAAAAATCCTTGAGAAAACTACCTCAGGCAATATTATAGCAAAAAACTCTAAAAAAATAAGCTTAATATCGTAAGTAAGTGACATATTATCAATATATTGCAGATAAAGCCTCAACTTTACAGGCATTATCTCCTTGATGTAAAAACTTTCCCTGTCATTTGCTTTAGCAAGTAATTTTTCTTCATTTCTAAAATAAACAGTAGCCGGATCAGTCATCCCTGGTTTAACTGTTAGCACTCTTTTCTGCTCATTTGTATAGAGCTTAACATACTCTAAGACTTCAGGCCGAGGTCCTACGATGCTCATCTCTCCTTTTAGGACGTTAAAGAGTTGTGGCATCTCATCAATTTTAATTTTTCTTAAAAAACTACCCACTCTTGTCAATCGTGGGTCATCAGCACCAGTTATCAGTAAACCTTTTTTATCAGCATTGACTTGCATTGTTCGGAATTTATAGATGTAAAAGAGCCTTCCATTTAACCCCACCCTAAGCTGCTTATAAAGAACGGGCCCTTTAGAGCCCAGCTTGATGATAATAGCTACGATTATTAATATTGGCGAAAGAAGCACAAGACTTATAAATGAAACAAGTATATCAAAAATTCGCTTTATACACATAACTTAAAACCCCTTTCTAACTTTTCTCAAATCACTTAACAGCTATAACCCAGATTTAGTAATTCATTGAAGCTCTCTTCTTTGAATAGGGGAGCATTCAGCCTCCCATTTTCTCATCTTGTCAGTGGCACATCTTTTATTTTTTTCTTTAAATGTTTTTTACAAATCATAAAATCCCAGATACCCTTTAAATAGCCAAATCCGTAGCTAAAGTGGAGGGTAGCAAAAGCAACCACAAGGGATGGGAAAAATCTTATTCCCCTTTTTACGGCAATGCTCAGCGAGAATCCAAAGTTAGCAAAAAAATAAGAAATAGCTACCAAAAGAAATAGCCATAAAAATAATTTACTGAAAAAAGATACTACACCTGTAAATATCAAAGAACCAACAAAGATAGCTGGGATAAGTTGACGCCAAGTTAGAATAGCACCTATTTTTTGAGCAACCCTTACCTTAAAGTAACCATACTGAAAATACTGTCTAAAAAGTTGGGAAAGTTTACCTCTTGCATAGTAATAGGAAACAATTTTTGGAACAAGCAATATTTTGCCGCCGTTTTTAATCAACCTGAAATTAAACTCATCATCTTGATTTCTAACCAGCTCCTCATCAAACCGTCCAATTTTCTTAAAGACTTCTCTTCTATAACATCCAAATGGAACCGTGTCCACAAGTCTTGGCTCTTTTGAACCTATTCTAAAATAGGAATTTCCGACCCCAAATGGATGAGATAACGCTAAAGCTATAGATTGAGCAAGTAAAGTTTTATTTGCTGGAAGAGTTATCATAATTCCTCCAACACAATCAACATTATATTCTTGCAAATTTAAAATATTCTTTTGGAT
>JAGHCO010000042.1 GCA_021160405.1 Candidatus Aerophobota bacterium | reverse complement strand
GGATTTAATATTGATGATTGAGAAGTAAAACAAGGTTATTTTTAAAGATAACAAGCTGAAATTTAAGGCCGGAGAGGAGGTGAAAAGTAATAAGGTCATCCAGCTACTAAAAGAAAAAGGAGGGACAATAAATGAGTCCAAATAATAAATTGCTAAAGTTTATAATAGGTGGTTTATTTATTTTTGCAATCTCCACGTCGGCTGGAATTGCAAAGACCAAGATCTCCTACTGGACCCATACCTACGATCCGGCAGTCCCTGTGAATGAGGTCATGGTAAAAGAGTTCATGAAGATGAATCCTGATGTAGAGGTATCTTATGATCATGTTCCTCATGCACAGTATGAGCCGAAGCTTCTTACTGCTTTTGCTGCAGGAACAGCTCCTGATGTTTTCTGGGCCGGGGATTGGCTTATGCCTAAATGGATACCGTTGGGTCTTTTAGATCCCGTGGACTATTCATTTTGGGGTGTTAAAAGCTACAAGGAATTTGTCAATCTTTTTGAAAAAGGTGCCATGGAACCATATATTTGGCACGGGAAGGTATATGCAGCAGGGATTTCTGAGTATAACACATTTAGTGTGTTTTATCATCCAGATGATTTTAAACAGGCTGGTATTCCCCTTCCTTCCGAAACTAAACCTATGAGCTGGGAAGAATTTGCTAAAATTGCTGAAAAATTAAACAAATTTGATTCTTCAGGAAAAAGGTTAAGGAGTGGTTTTGAGAGTGTGTATAATGTTCCCATCTGGGCTGTTCTTATACTGGAACCTCAGATAAGACAAATAGGTGGAGAAATAGTAAAAGATGAACAACCTCAATTTAATAGTCCACAGATGATGAAAGTTTTAAACTGGTGGTATGAACTTAAGAAAAAAAAGGTGATTGATCCGTCTTTTATTGTTAGTATAGGCGATGATTTTGCCCATGGAAGACTCTCCATGACCATTGCAGGACCCTGGTTTATCTCCTGGGTAAGGAGCATTAACCCAAATATAAAAATGTCGGTAATGCCTCTACCTGTATTTAAAGGTGGAAAAAGGGTTACCACTTTGTATTCCTGGCAATGGCATGTTGCTTCTTCTTCAAGGCATAAAAAGATAGCTTGGAAGTTTGCTCATTATGTAGCTACTCAACCTCTACGCTGGTGGCATAAAGTTCGCTACATCGAGCCTATGAAAGGGGTAATTTCAAAGATTGTAAAAGAAGAACCTTTACTTAAGACTTTTGAGGAAGATTTTAAATATGGAAAGTATGAATTTCGTTCAAGAAAATACTACAAGCTGTCTGAGATCTTAATGAGGACTTGGCAACGTGTAATTATGGAAGGGATGAGTCCTGAGAAGGCTTTAAAGACGGCTCAAAAGGAAGCAGAGAAAGCGTAGAAAGAATTAGACTTTTGTTGATTAAAAGTGGGGATGGTGCTGTTCCGTCCCCACGGACTTTTATCCAGGCAGGAGGAAAGGAGTGAGGAAAAGGCATACAAAATATGGAGATAGAGAAAAAATTTATGGGTTATTATTTGCATCTCCAGGTATTATCTTTTTTGGTATGTTCTACATCTGGCCTATGGGTCAGGCTATTTATATGAGCTTTTGTCGTTGGAATATTATAAGTATACCTCAGTGGACCGGATGGGAAAATTTTGCAAAGCTCTTGAGCTCAGAAGAATTCTCTAACTCTTTGAGAGCAAGTCTTTATTATTCCTTTGGTACAGCTATTCCCATCTGGTTTGTAGCACTGGGTTTAGCTGTATTATTTAATCGTACATTTACCGGTAGAAAAATTTATTTAGTCTTATTTTATCTCCCCGTAGTTATTCCTCTAATAGTATGGTCCATACTGTGGAAGATTATGTATCATCCTACTTATGGTCTTTTGACCATTATTACTGATCCTCTTGGCTTTACCAATATCTCTTGGTTGACTTCAAAGCAATTAGCTATGCCCAGTATGATTATACTTAGTATATGGAAGGGAACCCCTTATTATGCAGTAATTTATTTAGCTGGTCTGGCTTCTGTTCCCAAGGAGTATATAGAAGCAGCTCGAGTAGATGGTGCAAGTAATATACAGGCCTTTTTACATATTGTTCTTCCTCTTTTAAAACCCATAATTGCTTTTATAGTTGTGATTTCTTTAATTAATGCTTTTCAGGTTTTTGATATATTTTATGCTATGACAGCAGGAGGGCCTGGTTCAGCAACCAGAGTTATGCCCTATTTTATTTATCAATCAGCATTTTATAATCTGGAGATGGGCTATGCCTGTGCAGCCTCTATCATATTTTTTCTTTTGATGTTTGTTCTCTCATTTGTCACCTTACAGATTCTTAAACCGGCGAGAAAATAAAGGAGTGCAAATTGCAAACAAAAAAGAAACTTTTTAGAGGAGTTTTCTTCTATTCAAGTTTATCTTTTTTAATATTTATTATTCTTTTCCCTGTGATATATATGTTTTCTGGTTCCTTTATGACTTTATCTGAATTTTTTTCAACACCTATTAAATTGATTCCAAAATCATTTTATTATAAAAATTATCTGGAAGTATTTTATAAATATAACCTCCAGAGG
>JAGHCO010000209.1 GCA_021160405.1 Candidatus Aerophobota bacterium | reverse complement strand
GGAATCCTTTAATCAAGGACATTGAACCATTAATATGTGAGGCCTGCGGAGAGGAAACTCACAGTGTTTATCTATGCAACAATCTCCATCTGGTTTGTCCTCACTGTTATTTTCACTGCCCGAGATGTGGCAAAACTATATGCAAAAAGTGTTTCCCCGAAAAGTGTCCTAACTGCGGTTTGATTTTTTAAACCTGAATCCAAGAAAAAATAGTAAATATTCACTAAAGCACGTATGTCATGACAGGCGAGACGCCTGTCCTACGGATGTATGGGTTATCTCTGGTAGGACGGGCGTCTCGCCTGTCAGAAGTTCTTTTGCCCAAAGCTCTTTAGCAAAACTAAACTATTACAACTTTTCTTAAGTCTACTTATGAAAATCTCTTGTATATAGTAATAAAAGAAAAAAATCAGCAATAATCAGCGTTTACCCTGTTAGATAGGAAAGATTATCTAACAGGGTGAATCCGTGGTTGAATTCCTCTTATACTTTACGAATTTCCTCGGCTTTTTTATCCTGAAGTTCCTCTATCTTGGAGATAAAATCATCGGTTAATGACTGAATATCCTTTTCAGCTCTCTTTTTCTCATCCTCAGAAATATCCTTGTCTTTCTCCATCTGTTCAATTTTCTCTCTGGCTTCCCGCCGCAAATTTCTAATAGAAATTTTAGTTTCTTCAGCCCATTGTTTAACAAACTTTACAATTTCTTCTCGTCTTTCCTCAGTTAAAGGTGGGAGAGGTAACCTAATGAAGTTTCCATCATCGCTGGGATTTATTCCCAGATTAGCTGCAAGTATAGCCTTTTTTATATTTTCAATGAGAGATTTATCCCAGGGCTCAATAACAATTAACCGGGGCTCAGGAACTGAAATAGTAGATAATTGATTAATGGGCAATTTAGAACCGTAACAATCCACCTTAATCTCGCTTACCAGATCAGCTCTGGCTCTCCCTCCCCTCATAGTAATGTATCTTTTAGCTAAAGCTTCTCTGGATTGCTCCATTTTTTTCTTAGTCTCTTCATAAATTTGTTTTACTGGGACCATTTCTCCCTCCCTTTAAATCCGGATCCTGTAATTTTACCCCTTTACTATAGTTCCCACTTTTTCTCCCTGAACTATCCTCTTTAGATTCCCTCTTTTCTCCAGATTGAAAACAATAATGGGGAGATTGTTATCCATACATAGAGAAATAGCTGTGGCATCCATAACCTTGAGTCTTCTTTTAAGAACCTCCACATAGTCAATCTTATCAAATTTCTTGGCTTTCTGGTTCTTTAGGGGATCCGAGGAATAAATTCCTTCTACTTTTGTAGCCTTTAAGATTACTTCAGCTTCTATTTCCAGAGCCCGCAAGGCTGCAGCAGTATCAGTAGTAAAATATGGGTTTCCTGTTCCTCCAGCAAAAATGACTATTCTACCTTTCTCCAGATGGCGGAGAGCTCTACGGCGGATGTAAGGTTCAGCGATTTCCTGCATCTCAATAGAAGTTTGAACCCGGGTAATAATCCCCTTATCTTCCAATACATCCTGAAGAGCTAAAGCATTAATAACTGTAGCCAACATTCCCATATAATCTGCAGTAGATCTATCCATACCTTGTTTGCTGGCTACTTCTCCTCTCCAGATATTTCCTCCTCCCACCATTATCCCTATTCTCACTCCCAGATCTTTTACCTGACCAATTTCTTCGGCTATCCAATTTAGTTGTGAGGAGGAGATTCCAAAACTTCCTTTCTCAGAAAAACTTTCTCCCCCAATCTTTAAAAGAATCCTTTCCCATTTTAACTTAGTTTTTCTCATCACTGTTTCCTTTTCCCCTATCCTAATCTTTCTCCAGCTCATATCTGACGAAACGATGAATTTTAACATTTTCTCCCAGTTTAGTAACTATCTCGTGAAGATAATCTCTTACTGTTCTTTTTTCATCCTTAACAAAAGGCTGGTTTAACAAGCAAGTTTGGTTATAGAATTTCTTTATTCTTCCCTGAACAATCTTCTCTATAATTTGCTGGGGTTTTCCTTCTTTCTTAGCCTGTGATTCTAAAATGCTTTTCTCCTCCTCTATTACTTTTGCAGGAACATCTTCGGGAACTATCCATTTGGGATTAAAAGCAGCTACATGCATAGCTAAATCCTTAGCAAACCGTTGAAACTCATCGTTTTTAGCTACAAAATCAGACTCACAGTGAATCTCTACCATTGCTCCCACTCTTTTATTGTGATGAATATAAGAAACAATGAGTCCCTGATTAGTTATTTTTCCACTCTTTTTCTGAGCTATCTTTATTCCTCTTCTTCGCAAAATCTTTTTTGCCTCTTCCAAATTGCCATTACTTTCTTCCAACGCTTTTTTACACTCAACAATACCAGCTAAAGTTTCCTCACGGAGTTTCTTTACCTTATCTAAAGTAATACTCATTTAATCCCCCTCTTTTAATTTTTTTTATCTGCCGTCTCTACGGATACCTCTTCTTTAGCTTCAAGGGATTCTTCTTCGCCCACAGGAGTTATAGCTTTTTCTTCTAATAGCTTTTTCTTTTCAAAAATCTCTCTTCCCTCTATTACAGCATCAGCTATTTTAGCAGTAATAAGTTTAATACTCTTTATGGCATCATCATTAGCTGGAATGGGATAATCAATTAGCTCAGGGTCCCCGTTAGAATCTACAATAGCTACTACTGGAATACCCAATTTCTTTGCTTCTCTAATGGGAGTATCTTCAACTCTAACATCGGTAATGAAAAGAGCATGAGGAAGACCATTTATACCTTTTACTCCCCATAAATTTCGCCTTAATTTTTCCAGTTCTTTTCGTAATCTCGTTGCCTCCTTTTTAGGTAGCATTTCCCATAGCTCTTCGCTGGCCTCCCTCTCTAAATGAGATAATCTCTCAATCCGCTTTTTAACGGTAGAAAAGTTAGTTAAAAACCCACCTAACCATCTATTATTAACGTAAGGGGAAGCACATCTATCCGCTTCCTCTTGAATACAATTCTTTGCTTGCTGTTTAGTTCCTACAAATAAAATGTTTTTCCCCTCTGCTGAGATATCTCTGACAAACTCATAAGCTTTTTCCAGTAGTTTTACTGTTTTCGTGAGGTCTATAATGTGCATACGATTTCTCTCTTGATAAATAAAAGGTTTCATCTTTGGATTCCAAGCACTTCTTCGATGACCAAAATGAGCTCCTGCTTCTAAAAGTTCTTTCATTGTAACTATGGACACTTTTTTCCGCCTCCTTTTTTATTTATGTTTTAAAAAATTTCTTCCTCTACCCGTATAAGTAGAGATTTTCCTTTTGTTACCGATAAACTATCTATCTGCTTAAGAGCACTTTGTATATCTTTTTCCCGGGATTTATGAGTAAGCATAATAATGGGAACCCACTTTATCTTTTTCTCCCCATTTCCTTTTTGTAAAACAGCTTCGATACTTATATTGTGATTACCCAGAACATTGGATATTTTTGCTAAAACCCCTGCTTTGTCTAAGGCGTTGAATCTTAAATAATACTTAGTTTGAATCTCAGTCATTGGTTTTAAAATTAAAGAAATTTTCTCTTGAGGAAGAAACAATTTTCTTCCCTTAGCAATGCAGATAAGATCCTCCATTACTGCTATAGCTGCAGGATATTTTCCAGCACCCGGAGCTTGCATTCTTATTCCTAATCCTCCCTCATCCTTGATCTCAACACCATTTTCAATTCCCTCCAGACGAGCTAAACCTTTATTCCTGGGAAGAAGAGCTGGATGAACTCGTGCTTCTAACTCATCCCCAAACTTCTTAGCAATGGCAAGCAACTTTATTCTATAACCTAACTCTTTAGTAAAGAGAATATCCTGATAAGATATTCTCTCAATCCCCTCTACATATAAAGATTCAAGAGGGATAAAATAACCCAGAGCTAAACCCAGCAAAATTATAAGCTTATGAGCAGTATCATATCCTCTAATATCATCGGAGGGATCTGGCTCAGCATAACCAATCTCCTGTGCTCGCTTAAGAATGATGGGAAAATCTTCTCCCTTTTTCTCCATTTCGGTTAATATATAATTGCAAGTACCGTTGAAAATTCCCAGTAGCTTCTCCATCTTAGAGGGAGAACTGGTTAAACTCTCAATAAGACGATAGCTGGCAATATTGGAAGCTCTTACTCCCAGGTAGCAATTATTTTGTAGCGCTTTTTCAAAGATTTTACTTCCCACCCTTGCTAAAAGGGCTTTGTTAGCTGTAACTACGTTTTTGCCTTTCTTTAAAGCTTCCAGAACAATTTCCTGTGCAGGATGAATTCCTCCCATTACTTCTACCACTGTATCGATATCTGGATTATCCAAAATGGATTTAGGTTCACAGGACAGAAGCTCAGAAGGAACAGAAACTTTCCTTCTCTTATCTAAATTTTTCACCACTATTTTTTTTAAAGCAAAATTGTAATCTTTGTTTTTCTTACCTCCTCTCCTCAAAAGCTCTACTATACCCCCTCCCACTGTTCCTAACCCAAAGATTCCTATATGAACAGACCTTGTTTGCACTCTATTATCCTAATTATAATTGTTTTGTTATTATAACAAAAAATATAAGGGTTGACAAGAGCCTATAAAATGAAGTATAATTAAACAGTAAAAAGTGAGAAGTAATATGTAAGGGATAAAAACCTCTTTACTCATCACTGATTACTTCAAAACACTGAAGGAAAAGAGCAACAATAAAAATTCCGAATCTAAGATAAAATAGTAAATTATAGGGATAGGTAGTGCTAAAAAAGATAGGAAAATTAATGGTTATTTTTTATCAAAGGGCAATTTCCCCTTACCTTCCACATTCTTGCAGGTTTTACCCTACTTGTTCTCAGTATACTTTAGAAGCTATAGATAAATATGGATTGGGTAAGGGAATTCTTCTTGGAATAAAAAGAATTAGCAGGTGTCATCCTTTTAACCCAGGAGGATATGACCCTGTAAAGTAAAAAGGATTAAAATGGATAAAAATATAATACTGGCTATTGTTTTATCGGTGGTGGTTCTGGTTATCTATAACTTATTTTTTCTTCCTAAGGCAGTTGTTCCTCCTGAAAGAGAGAAAAAAATATCTCCTCCAGTAGAAGAAAAAACCCCTCTACCTTCAACTGAGGTTCAAGAATTTTACTTGGAAAATCCTCAAGTAAAATTAGTCTTCAGCTCACAGGGAGGAGTAATTAAATCCTGGTATTTAAAGGATAAAAAGAAAGAGGTAATTAGGGAAGGAGATGATGCTTTAAATATAAGTTTATTCCTCCCTGAGGAGGGAAAAATTGACTTGAGGAATAAGATATTTCAGGTTGAAGAGGAAAAGAATAAAAAGATAATTTTTTCCTGGGAAGATAAGGATAAAAAAATCAAGATAATCAAAACTATTGAGATTCCTAAACAAGGATATCAGATACAAGCTAATCTTTCTCTAAAAAATTTTCCTTTGGAAGGTCAGTATCAACTTTCCTGGCCAACAGTGGTAGGCAAAAAAGCAGGGGGAGAGGAAAGATTAGCCTTTTGGCAAAATGCCCTTTATAGAGAAAAAGAAGAAGGGGT
>JAGHCO010000164.1 GCA_021160405.1 Candidatus Aerophobota bacterium | reverse complement strand
GGTTTAAGTGGGGATCTTTCTCATAATTTACTTTACTTTAAGCAGGGTAAGGTGGAATATATTGGTCCCATTAGTGACCTTAGAAGGAAAGATTTTCCTCAAGATATTGATTATTTTATCTCCCTATCCGGACCTGAGCCTCAACGCAGTGTCTTAGAGAAAAAAATAATGGATCAAGTTCCCTCTTTGAAGGGAAGAATAGTTGTTACCTTAGGAAAGCCCGAAGAGGAAAAAATAGAATACCTTTCCAATAACATTCAGATATTTAGCTGTTTAAATAGAAAAAAACAAGAAGAGATGATGAATAGAGCTAATCTCATTATTACCAGACCCGGTTATACAACTTTAATGGATCTTGCTTTCCTTGGGAAAAAGGCCTTATTTATTCCCACTCCTGGGCAAACTGAACAGATATACTTGGCTGATTATCACAAAAATAAAAAAAATTTTTATAGTGTGTCTCAGAATAAGTTAAACTTAGCAAAAGATGTAGAAAAAGCTAAAAAATACAAGGGACTATCTCTTGATTTTTCTCCCAAAGAAGCGGAAGATAAATTTATGCGTATAGTATTTGGCTAATGAAAAAAAATCTACCTATTATTCTCTCTGGAGCAGCAGGAGTTATTTTATTAGTTTTACTATTTTATTTCTTCAATGTGATAAAAATATTCTCTAACGTGAGAGAAGTTGGCCTGTTGGGAGCAGGGGTTTTCATTGGCAATGCCTTTTTAATTCTCTTAATTGGTAGCATTTCCTGGCAAATAGTCTTAAAATCTTACGGTCATAATATTCCCTTTAAAGATGTTCTAACAGCTAAACTTATAGGTTCCTCCATTAGCTATCTTACCCCTTCTATGTATATAGGGGGAGAACCGGTGAAAATTTATATTTTAGGGAAAAAATTTCGTCTCTCCATGACCAAGATAGGAGCCAGTGTAGTTGTAGATAAATTTTTGGAGCTGGGAGCATCTTTATTTTATATTTTTCTGGGAAGTATCTGGACTTTAATTGACTATAATCTTCCCTGGCAGATTTACTGGGCTTTGGTAGGAATTAATATTCTTTTTGCCTTTGGAATGGGACTGCTTTTATTTAGTTTTCTTTTTCAAAACAGATACTTTTCTCGCCTGGTCAATCTTATAGGAAGAATAAAACCCCTTTCTAAAACCATGTCCAAGATTGAACCCACCATAGCTAAAGTGGAAGGGGAGGTTTTTTCAGCCTTCAGACAGCAAAAGAGAAATACTCTGTTTGCCTTTTTACTTGACCTCCTCGCAGGAGGTCTCATTTTTATCAAACCTTCTATTTTCTTTTGGTTTCTTCACACTGTTTTTAGCTTATCCCAGCTTGCTCTACTTTACGCTCTAACCCATATAATTCTTGCTTTACAGTTTACTCCTGGTTCTTTAGGCATCTTTGAGTTGGGAGAAGTGGGGATTTATCGATTAGTGGGAGTAGGCTCACAGCAAGCACTTGCTTATAGCTTAATGGTTCGAATTACCGATTTGATAGGAGTAGCAGTTGCGGGAGGTTTAGGTGTTCACCTGGGGATAAAATATTTCTGGGGGAAGAAAAGGGATGAGAATCTGTATGATTTCTGATCAGGCCTTTCCCGCCTGGGGAGGAGAAGGAGTAGCTATTCAGAGACTTTGCTTAAAGTTGCAACAAAGAGGTCATCAAATTGTTTTTTTAACTTCCCGGGTTAGCCATCCTCCGATAGTTAATGAAATTAAGATATATAGATTTCTTAGTTTTCCTATTCCTCAAAAGAGAGGTTATTTTGCTTTCCCAAGATTAGCTACTCTTATTTTTATTTTAAAAAAAGAGAGATCTGAAATTATCCATATTAATCTTCCCACTTTTCTGGGGTGGCAGAGCATTAGAGCTGCCAGAAAACTAAAAATTCCCGTTGTTTTAGGATTCCATGTTCAACTTGGAAATATTTTCCCTTCCCCATCAGCTTTTTTTATGCCTTTAAAGTGGATAGTAGAAAAGTGGTTTTCTTACTATTACTGCCAGGCTGATGTGATAGTTACCCCTTCTTTTTTTGCTCGAGATACTTTAAGAAGATACTCCTTCAGGCCTGTAGAGGTGGTGAGCAATGGAGTTGATCTAAATATCTTTAATTATGATAGAATTGGGGAGGAAAAAACCAAGAGATTTAGAGAGAAATATAATGTGGGTGAAGATTCTCTTTTGCTTTATGTGGGAAGATTAAGCAGGGAGAAAAATGTGGAATATTTGCTTTTTATAATGCGCATCCTAAACCAGGATAGTTTTCCGGTTAAGCTGTTGGTGGTGGGGCAGGGAAGATTAAAAGATAAGCTGATGAAAGAGTCTTCTAAAATGGGTTTAAATAAATCTGTTATCTTTACTGATTATTTGAAAAAAGAGGAGTTAATCTGTGCTTACAAAGAAGCAGAAATTTTTATCCTTCCCTCCCTTTATGAGCTCCAGGGTATAGTCCTTTTAGAGGCAATGGCTATGAAAAATGCTATCTTGGTAAGCGATAGCAAAGATAGCGCTGCACGGGAGCTTGTGAAGGAAGGCATTAACGGGTACACTTTTAGTTTAAAGGACCCTCAGGATGCGGCAAGAAAGATAAAGAGAATAATTTCCAATGAGAATTTAAGAAGATCGATGCAGGAGGAATCTTTTAAGATTGTTTCCAATCATCATAATATAAATGAAAGTGTCTCTAAAATAGAGGCGGTTTACAAAGATCTGGTAAGGAGATCAAGATGAAACCTGTGCTTCAGGTAGCTTTAGATTTTTTAAATTTAAATAGAGCTTTAAAAGTAGCAGGGGCATCTGCAGATGGAGGAGCAGACTGGCTGGAGGCTGGCACACCTTTGATTAAAAGTGAAGGTTTAGGTTGTATTAGAACTTTAAGGGAGAAATTTCCTCATCTTCCTATTGTGGCTGATTTAAAGATTATGGATGTGGGAAGAATAGAAGCAGAGGCAGCTTTCAAAGCTGGAGCTGATATAGTTTCTGTCTTGGGAGTAGCATCCGATCCTACCATTAAAGAGTGTGTTCGGGCCGCTAAGAACTACGGAGGAAAGGTAGCGGTTGACCTGATGAATGCTCCCTCTTTTTTAGAGAGAGCTAAAGCTGTGGAAGAAATGGGGGTAGATTATATCCAGATACATCTTTCTATAGATGATCAGATGATAGGAAAAAATCCTTTTGTTTTGCTCCATAAAATTGCTGGGCAGGTAAATCTTCCCATCGCGGTAGCTGGGGGGATAAACTCAGAAACAGCTGCTCCAGCAATAGATGCAGGAGCAAGTATTATTATTGTAGGAGGAGCAATTTGTAAGGCCAAGGATCCTCAAAAAGCAACTATGATAATTAAAGAGGCTATAAAGAAAAAAAAGGTAATAAAAACAGATCTATTTAAAAGAGTAAAAGATGAAGAGGTTGGCACCATTTTCTTCCGTGTATCAACTGCCAATATTTCCGATGCTATGCATCGAGAAAGGGGAATTAAAGGGTTATTAAGGATAAGTTCTGGTAGAAAAATGGCAGGAAAAGCTTTAACTGTTCGCACTTATCCTGGAGATTGGGCTAAACCAGTGGAGGCTATTGATAGAGCAGAAAAAGGGCAAATAATTGTTATAGATGCCGGTGGGGTAGCCCCAGCCGTATGGGGAGAGCTGGCTACTCATTCTGCTTTAAGAAAAGGATTAGGGGGGGTAGTAATTTATGGAGGAGTTAGAGATGTTGAGGAGATAAAAAAGCTAAACTTTCCAGTTTATACAAGAGTTGTTACACCTTACGCTGGAGAGCCTAAGGGTTTTGGGGAAATTGGGATTCCTATCCAAATAGGGGGAAAAAGAATTCACAGTGGAGACTGGATAGTAGGAGATGATGATGGGGTAATAGTTATCCCTCAGGAAAAAGCAATTGAGATAGCTAATCGAGCAATGGATGTCTTGGAAAGGGAAAATAGAATCAGGGAGGAGATTAAACAGGGAGGCACTTTATCCTCAGTGATGGAACTTCTGCGTTGGGAAAAAAGATAGTAATTATTCAGCCACGAATTTACACGAATAGACACAAATATTATTAATTACGGAAAGAGAAAAATTGAATACGAAAGAATTATTAGATAATCATTCATCACAGGTTTATTCAACGGGATAAAAAGATAAACCCTATATCTTCCTACTTCCAGATCTTAACTTTTTTTATCCTTCTCTCGTCAGCTTCTATTACTTCCATGTTAGTTTGATTATACTTGATTTTTTCTCCTCTTTTAGGCATCCTACCCAGCAGTGTAAATATAAGACCTCCAATAGATTCAAAAGACGCAGCTTTTTCTGGGAAGAAGGTTCCCAACCTCTCATTAATTTCGTCAATATCTGTATCTCCTTCAACTAATGCAGATCCATCCCCTAAAATCTTTACTTTTTCCACCTTATCTGAATCGTATTCATCTTCTATCTCTCCCACCAGCTCCTCAAGTAAATCTTCAATGGTGATAAGGCCAGCTACCCCTCCATACTCATCAACTACTATAGCTAAGTGAGTTTTTTCCTTTTGTAGTTGATGGAAAATTTCACTTAACTTAACAGTATAGGGGACAAAAATGGGAGGATGCATTATATCTTTTACTTTCATTTTCTCCCAGAGATGAGGTATTTTTAATAGATCTTTAGCATAAGCTATTCCTACCACATTGTCTATTCTATCTCTATAGACAGGTATTCGAGAATATCCTGCCTTATTTATAAGCTGAGATAGTTTTACCAGATTAGCCTCCTCGGGAATACAAATTATCTTAGTTCGAGGAGTCATTATTTCCTTAACTCGGGTCTCATCAAATTCCAGAGCTGAGTGAGCTAACTCCTCTTCCCCTTTTTCTAAAGCTCCCTCTTCTTGCCCAATATCAATCAGAGTATGAATTTCCTTTTCTGTAACTAAATGATTTACCGGTTCTTCTCCTGATTTTGATATTTTTAATAGCCCTCCACTTAAAAAGGTGAGAAAATTAACTGCAGGAGCAAAAACTTTGGAAAGAAAAAGAATTGGACCAACAGCTTTTAAAGCTATTATCTCAGCGTGCTGGCGAGAATATCTCTTAGGAGTTATCTCTCCAAATACTAAGATAACAAAGGTCATCGCTCCGGTTGCCATGCCCACTACCAGTCCTGGTGTTCCCTTTACAAAGTGTTGCACTAAAATAGTAGCCAGGCTAGCGGCAGCTATATTCACCAAGTTATTCCCTATCAGAATAGTAATCAGCCACTGAGAAGGTTTAGATAGTAAAAGATTTATCTTCTTCCCCTTCTTAGGATTTTCCTTTTCCATTTTCTTTAGGGCAATTTTAGATAGGGAAGAAAGGGCAATTTCCGAGCCCGAGAAAAATCCCGATAGGAAAATACAGCAGATTAGCAAGACTAATATAATCCATGGATTAGTCAAGCCTAAATTGATCCCTCCTTAAAGCATCTTTGCTCTATCTGTCTTATTTTATTGATACGCCTCTGGTGCCTTCCTCCATCAAAGTCTGTGGTCAACCACTCCTTAACTATCTCCTTAGCTAAGTCAACCCCAGTTACTCTTCCTCCCAAAACAAGAATATTGGAATTGTTGTGCTTTCTGGAAAGGCGCGCAGTAAAAATATCGTAGCAGGGAGTTGCCCGTATTCCAGGAAACTTATTAGCTATAATAGTCATTCCTAAACCTGTTCCACAGATAAGTATTCCTCGGTCAAATTTTTGGTCTGCTACAGCTTGAGCTACTTTCCCTCCCCAGTCTGGATAATCGGTAGACTCATCGCTGTAAGTTCCAAAGTCCTCATAATTTATCTTTCTGTCTTTTAGAAAATTTTTTATCTCTTCCTTTAATTTATATCCACCATGATCCGCAGCTAAGCCAATTCTCATTTTTATCTAACTTTTCCCCCCCTTAGATAGGTAAAAATACTTAACAGGGTTTGCTACCTCCATTTGTATAATCTATTAGCTTTTTAGCTATTATTGGGTTTACCTTTGCCTTCACAACAATCTTGTCCTTTAAGTACTTCTTATCCAGCACTTTCCCCTGCTCGTAAACTAAGGAAATTAAATCACTTTTTTGGTAAGGGAAGGTAAACTCGGTGTAGATTCTTTTTTTCTCCAGGATTTGAGTTATGCGATCAAGGAGCTTATCTATTCCCTGTCTAGTGAGAGCTGATATAGCTATACCCGAATCAATAGCTCTTTGAACCCGAGAGAGGTAATAACCATTAAAAATTAAATCAATCTTGTTTAAAACATTAATTACTGGTTTATGTTCCACACCTAACTCTTTTAGTACCGAATAAGTAGCTCTGTTTTGTTCCTCAAATTTAGGGTGAGAAGCATCTAAAACATTTATCAATAGATCTGCATCTTCTATTTCCTTTAAAGTGGCGTGAAAGGCAGCAATGAGATGATGGGGTAATTTGTTAATAAAGCCAACCGTATCGGTAAGAAGAAGAATTTGGTTATTGGGGAGAATTATTTTCCTGGTGGTAGGATCCAAAGTGGCAAATAGTTTATCGTCCACCTTTACATTAGCCGAAGTTAAGCTGTTAAGTAAAGTAGATTTTCCTACATTGGTATAACCTATTAAAGATGCAACCCAGTAAAATCTTCTTTTCTTCTTTAAGACTTGCCTTTGTTTTTCGAGCTGTCTTAGCTTGTTTTTAAGGGTGACAATTCGTGAGGTTATCCTTCTTCTATCAACCTCAAGTTTAGTCTCCCCTGGCCCCCGAGTGCCAATTCCTCCTCCTAAACGAGAAAGAAGAATTCCCTTCCCTTTTAGACGAGGAAGGAGATAGGTAAGCTGAGCTAATTCTACCTGAATTTTACCCATTCTGGAACGGGCTCTTTGGGCAAAAATATCCAAAATTAGTTGAGTTCTATCAATAACTTTAGTTCCTATTTTCTCTTCTAAATTTCTCTGCTGGGAAGGAGTAAGCTCATCATCAAAAATTACCACCTCACCTTCTAATTCTTGGGAGAGGTTAGCTATCTGTTGAACCTTACCTTTTCCAATGTAAAAGGCACTATCTTTTATTTTGCGAGTTTGAATAACTCTACCAACTACTTTTCCTCCAGCAGTTTCCACTAAACGAGATAGTTCATTTAAAGAATCTTTTAAGGACCACTCGTTGTTTTCCTCTTTTCCCTCGCAATTTAAAGCAACTAAGATAGCCCTTTCTCTTCTTACCTGTTTTATTAATTTTGCTTTACCTTTTCTGGTTAAAATCTTAGGTTTTTTCCTCCTCCTTTTTGTATCTAATATAATTTTAGTCCTAAACTAACAGATGTCAAGTTCATTTAAGTTTCTCTTTACATATCCCTCGTTTGGAGTTTTGAATAAAATTGCACAGATAATCAATCTCAGATATTCCTTCCAGTTCATTTTTTATTCTTTTTAAAGCCTGGTGGGTATTAAGATTTGATCTAAAAAGAATCTTATAAGCTCTTTTTAAACTGTTTCTGGTGGAAAGAGGGAAATTAGCTCTTCTCAGCCCTACAGTATTTAATCCCCAAAGAGTAGTGGGATGGCCATCAGCCTTGGTATAGGGGGGGATATCCTTAATTACCTTGGAGCATCCACCAATTATTGAATAAGCACCTATCCTTACATATTGGTGCACGGCACTTAATCCACCAATCACAACTTTATCCTCAACCCTAACATAGCCAGCTAAAGTCCCCACATTAGCTATAACTACTCCATCTCCTATCCAGCAGTTATGGGCTATATGGGAGTAGGCCATTATAAAATTACTGTTTCCTATACGAGTAGCACTATCTTTCTTAGTTCCTCTGTGGATAGTGACGTATTCCCTGATAATATTTCCATCCCCAATCTCCACGAAACTTCTTTCTCCCTTATATCTTACATCCTGAGCTGGTGTTCCAATGACTACACCCTTTTGAATAATGCAGTTCCTCCCAATTTTAACCCACCCTTCCAATAGGACACTGGAACCAATTTTAGTTCCCTTACCTATACTGACATTTTCTCCCACTATGGAATAAGGGCCTACCTGCACTCCTTCACTTAACTGAGCTCGAGGATGAACTATAGCTGTGGGATGTACTACTGTTTCCATTTTATCTTCTTTAATTTTTTTTGGGAGATTTTTTTCCTAATTTAGCTATAGTTTGTAAGCTTAAGCCCCAAATTTGAACAAATCCCTTGGAAGCTTTTTGGTTAAAAATGTCCTCCTCTCCATAAGTAGCCAGTTTTTTATCGTAAAGTGAATAGGGTGATTTTCTACCTGTTATCTGGGAATTCCCCTTAAAGAGTCTCATCCTTACTATCCCAGAAACTACCTTTTGAGTCTCATTTGTAAAACTATCCAGAGCTTTACGAAGAGGAGAGTACCACAAACCATTGTAAACTAAATCCGAGTAAATACCTGAGACAATAGGTTTAAAGTGGAGGGTATCTTTATCTAAGGTCATCGACTCAAGCTCCCTGTGGGCCTGATGAAGTATAACAGCAGCCGGAGCCTCATAAATCTCCCTTGACTTTATCCCTACCAATCTATTTTCTATTAGATCAATTCTACCCACGCCGTTATCTGCTCCTATCTTGTTTAACCATTCAATAAGTTCTACTAAAGAGTAATTTTTTCCATTAATTCCTACCGGCACCCCTTCTTTAAATTCTATTTCTATATAGACAGGCTTTGAAGGAGCATCTTCGGGAGACTTAGTTATTTGATAGCTATCTGATGGAGGCTCTGTCCATGGGTCCTCTAAAGAACCACATTCAATACTTATTCCCCAGAGATTTCGATCTATAGAATAGGGAGATTCTTCTTTTACCTGGATAGGGATATTCTTCAGTTGGGCGTATCTTATCTCCTCCTCTCTTGAGTTAAACTCCCACTCTCTCAAAGGAGCTAATATAATAATTTCGGGATTTAAAGCCTTAGCTGTTACCTCAAACCTAACCTGATCATTTCCTTTTCCTGAGCATCCATGGGCGATAGCCTCTGCTCCTTCCTTTTCAGCTAAATGTACTAATCCTTTAGTTATAAGAGGTCGAGCTAAAGCAGTAGCTAAGGGATATTTTCCCTCGTAAAGAGCTCCAGCTCGAAGAGCAGGAAGAACATAATTCTGGCAAAACTCTTCCCTTAAATCCTCTATATAGGCTTTGCTTGCTCCTGTTCTAAGAGCTTTTTCTTTAATTCCTTCAAGAGAGATGCCCTGGCCAAGGTTAGCGGTATAAGTTATTACCTGAGCTTTGTACTTTTCCTTAAGCCATCGCAGAATTACTGAGGTATCCAGTCCTCCCGAATAAGCTAAGACAATTTTTTTAATAGATCCCATTCATTTCTCCTTTATTTAAATCAGGTATTGTCAAATTCCTTTTTCCTCTCCCCCTGCGGGAGAGGGTCAGAAAAAGTAGCCTGTCCCCTTTTTTTTG
>JAGHCO010000199.1 GCA_021160405.1 Candidatus Aerophobota bacterium | reverse complement strand
TGGTGATATAGATACACGGCCATTTAAGAAGTATATAAATTGGGATGAAATTAGTTTTTTCTCCAGCAGTATAGCTGAAGTCAAGGATAAATTAGCTTCTTTAAGAAAATCAGATAAGTCTAAATTACTATTAATGGGTAAGAAAGCTTTCATTTGTTGGAGAGATCATCTAAATTACCAAAAATGGTGCCTTTATGTAATTAAAGAACTGGAAAGGATAAAAAAAGGAGATTTATCCTGTGCAGCCTATTTATAATCCCTCGTGGTCTGTGCCCCGGGAAACTTTAAAATTGACACATACCGAGGTTCACATCTGGTGTGCCTCTTTAAATCAATCCTCAATTCAAATAAACAAATTTCTGTGCACATTGTCACCAGAAGAACAGGCTAAGACGAATCGATTTTATTCCATAAAAAATAAGAATCAATTCATCATCACTCATGGTTTGCTCAGGGATATTTTAAGTCGCTATTTAGATTTACTACCAGAGCAAATTAGATTTTTTTATAGCTCCTGTGGGAAACCTTATATAGCTAATGAGCTTAGTAGAAATAAATTTAGATTTAATATCTCTCATTCACATGAGATCGTCATCTACGCTCTGGCTTGGAGACGAGAAGTCGGTATTGATATCGAATATATCCGTTCCAATATTGCATATAAAAGGATTGCTCAATATTTCTTTTCTCCAGAAGAACTTGCCAAACTTCAAAGTCTTCCATTAGAGAAACAAAATGAAGCCTTTTTTTACTTTTGGACCCGTAAAGAAGCTTATTTAAAAGCAAGGGGTGAGGGAATTTTTAAAAGGAGTTCTTCTGTTTTGGTAAATACTGATACTGAACTGATCCCAAAAGAACTTTCGCGTTGGTCTATATTAAGCCTGCAACCGGAACCTCGGTATATTGGGGCTCTGGTAGCGGAGGGAGAAAACTGCCAGTTAAAGTTCTGGAGATGGGCTCCTGGTTTCCAGAAGACCTTATAACAAAGATAAAACTTCTAACTCTGGAAGAAAAGATTAACTCCCTGAGCTGAGTTTGCGAGGAACCTTTAAGGAAAACTCGGCAAGTGAAGAGAAAGATAAGTTTTTGCTTGAGGCGAAACCAGAGCTTGAGTGAGCTTCCGGTAGCTTATACACATGATAATAATTACCGAGTATATGCAGGGGGTAATTATATGCAAATAACCCAAAAACAAGAAGGAGAAATTTATGTTTTTTCCTTAAATGGACATTTTGATGCTCGTTCTGCAGGAGAAGTAGAGAATAAATTGAACTCAGCTATATCTCAGAAAGCACAGAAATTGCTCATAGACCTAAGTGGCGCAGAATATATAAGTAGTGCTGGACTAAGGGTTCTTTTAGCTATTGCTAAAAAATTAAAAGAAAAAGATGGTCAGATAAAACTGTGTTGTCTTCAACCTTATGTAAAGGAAGTCTTTGATGTTGCCGGGTTCACCCAAATCTTTAAAATTTACAATACTTATCAGCAGGGGATAAATAGTTTTTAATGTTGGACATTAAAACAGGGAAGCTTTAAGTGAAAAATGAAGAAAATATCCTCATTCATTACTCTAAAGACCTGTTTAGAAAACCTAGCGTGAGTTTACTAAATTTATATTCAGAAAATAGTAAAATGGGGAACAGAGGGCCATTTTAGCGATTTTTATGGTATACACTGAAACACTGGCTACATTCGCAAACTGTTAAGATGGGGTTGTTGCATGCATTGTTTTCATCCGTGTAGACAAAAAACTTGAAATCCTTAATGGGCTTGACAAAGCGAGAGATCTGGATAAAATTATTGCAACTGATTGAGTAAATTTGCGTCAGTGTATACAAAAAAATCATCCAAAATCCTCTCTCCTTCCCGGTTCTCGGATTTAGCGTAATAAACTCACGATAGGAATCTGGATTTTAGGCACAGCCCTTCTTGCTTCTTTTATTTTCCAATGGGCAGAAGAAAGATAGGATATACTGTTAAAGAAGGAAACTTAAATGAAGTATGATATTTTTGCAAACTGGCGGATAAACCTTTTGTGTAACTTCAGGTGTGAGTACTGCTTTTATTCCGTGTTTATAGTGGATAGAAAAAATAGTTGAGGAATTTAACAAAACAGGGTTAACCTGGTTAGTTTATATAAGTGGCGGTGAACCTTTCCTGCAACCGATTTTTTGGAGCTTTGTAGAGGGTTAACAGAGAAACATTATATAAGTATTAATACCAATTTGAGTACGAGAAATATCTATGATTTTGCTAAACACATTAATCCTGAAAAAGTTACATTTATGTTATGGAGTAGCAGTTGATCTTGGAAGTATATTTGAAGGTGAGATACACTTTCTTGAAAAAGCTGAGCCCTGTACGGCAGATATATGCCCCCGTCCATATTATGGATTAAAATGTGCCGAAGGTACTCCTAAAATCATCGGGTCAAATAATGAGGTTCTGAATTGGGACAGTTTTGACAGAACATATTGACTATCTGGATATCCTACAAAAGATGAGCTTGTTAAAACTTTACCCTTACCTCTTACTCTTCTGCTTGCCCTGTTAAATGTGAAACTATCTACTAACAGGGCAAGCTAAAAAAGAGGCTTCCTTTAGGTACTCAGGAGCCATCAGGAACAGTATATATTTAAGAAAGCTCCAATTTCAGGTAAGGTTTAGTATTACGGAACATGATTTAATTCGGAGGGTTGACCGATTTAGTCAGGTAAAGTAAAATATTAAGAATAATTCAAGGAGAAAATGCGTTCTCAGAGGGAAAAACCTCCCAGAAGTAAATTCTAAAGATGAGCAAGGAGGAAAAGCTCAATGAAAGCAAGGCAATTGAAGGAAGAATATTATAAGAAGGGATTTTTCTGGTCATTGAAACATCTTGATAGTTTTAAGACAACTTTTTCAAAAGAATTAGTTGCTGGTTTAACAACTTTTTTGACAATGAGCTACATAATTATCGTAAATCCCCTTATTCTAACTGATGGAACAGGAATGAAATTTGCAGGAGTTCTTACAGCAACTATTTTAGTCTCCTCCATAAGCAGTATACTTATGGGGTTATACGCAAATTTGCCTTATGGGCTTGCACCGGGTATGGGGCTGAATGCTTTTTTTACGTACACACTTGTACTTACAAAGAAGGTTTCTTGGGAAACTGCTCTTGGTGCAGTTTTTATCTCGGGCATAATATTTGTTATTCTTTCTATATTTAAAGTGAGAAGAGTTATTGTTGAAGCTATTCCATTATCTTTGAGAAAAGCAGTTGCAGGGGGTATTGGTTTATTTATTGCCTTTATTGGATTTAAAAATGCTGGCTTTATCATTTCATCACCTGTCACTTTTGTAACCTTAGGCAAATTTAATTCGGGTGTAATACTTTTTTTAATTGGTCTTTTAATTACCGCAATTCTTATTCTATACCGAGTTAAAGGAGGTTTACTATTAGGGATTATAATAACCACACTTCTGGCTCTACCTTTTGGAAGAGTATCTCTATTTGATCATAATGTACTGATAAAATTTACTGGAAATATCTTTACACTACCTGATTTTAAATCAGTTTTTTTAAAAATGAATATTAAAGGAGCGCTAACATTAGGTATGATTGCCCCTATATTCACTTTTTTATTTACCGATATGTTTGATTCAATCTCAACTTTTGTGGGAATTGCTGAGGTAGCAGACCTTACCGATAAAAAAGGCCAGCCTATTAATGTTGGGAAAGCCCTCTTAGTAGATGCAATCTCAACAACCATTTCCGGTCCTTTAGGAACAAGTTCTGGTACCACCTATATTGAATCAGCATCTGGTGTTGAAGAAGGAGGAAGAACAGGTTTAACTGCTGTTACAACAGGTTTATTATTTTTGCCCTTTCTATTTTTTTCAAATGTAATCGAGACAATTCCCTCCTTTGCCACAGCCCCTGCTCTTGTCATTGTGGGGGTATATATGATGAATGGTATAAAAGAAATAAATTTTAAGGATTTTGAAGAAGGAATTCCAGCCTTTTTAGGATTGATTTTAGTCCCCCTTTCTTACTCAATTACACAGGGAATTATCTGGGGATTTTTATCCTATACTCTCATAAAAGTCTTAAGAGGAAAGGCAAAAGAAATCCACCCAATGATGTATATAATTGCCCTCTTTTCAGTTCTTGCCTTGATTGCTAAATAGGCAATTTCTAACTTTTTTCACCCATTTTCTGCCTATAAGTCAATTGTCAGGTCTTAAGAAAGTAAGGCTTGCAATTCAAAAAGAGAGGCAGGTAAAACTTGACAAAAATTGTTTAAATACTTTAAAGATTCCACTAAAAAATAGGCCAATTAGAAGTTGCCGATAGACCTTATTTGGAACCTAATTTACATCTTTGCACCATTCTGTTGCATGAGGAACTTTTCTGCTATAGGTTGTAAGGATAAATCATATATGCCACTAAGATGAGCTGTTATAAATAAGACTGACTTCCTGAAAATAGCAGGTCTTTACTGTACTCCCAGGTAAGATCTACAAAGATTTTTTATCTTTTTCACTTCATTTTAGGAACCGTTTCTGGAATGGTCATATAAAAGAAAAATCAAAATATTTCTTCCTTTTGCCCGCCTGATTTAGTCCAGTAATGTCAAATTCCTTTTCCCTCTCCCCCTGCGGGAGAGGGTCAGGGTGAGGGGTTAAAAGTTTTCTTTATCTTTTTTTCACCCCCACCTCAAACACCTTCACCCTCCCCTTAATCCCCTCCTCAAGGGAGGGGAGAAAAGGGAAATGATAGATGCCTTCCCCCTCAAGGGGGAAGAAATTGCTTACCCTGTCCACCTTTTAAGTAGAAT
>JAGHCO010000254.1 GCA_021160405.1 Candidatus Aerophobota bacterium | reverse complement strand
TTCTTCTTGGCTCAAAAGATTCAGATTACAATGCTGCCTGGATTGAGATGCTGGACTATTTTTTACCATTTCCTAGCTTATTCACATGGCAGATGTGCAGACTAAAACAGCTAAGATCTACTAGCTTACTTTTTTCGGGCAACAAAGAGCATAATGAAAGCAAACAGGATACCTGCATTGATGAGATAAATTACAGGGCAATGCTTTATGCAGCTCAAAAATTAGAAAATGAGATGGGAATATCATTTGAAATAAGAGTAAAAAATACAAAAAGAGAGGACAAAAATGATTCTTAATCCCAATTGCAGCGAGACAGTTTTTCGTCTCAGCAAAAAGGATTTAAAAAAATTGGAAAAGGTAAAGCCAAAAGCCTACTGAAGGGTATTCTACTTTAAGAGCAGAAAAAGAGGATGATATATGTTTTTATTTCTATCAGCATTCTGCACCCTGGCTGGAAAAAGCATTGCTAAAAGCAGGAATAAAATATCTAGCAGAAAAACCGTTTGTAGATGATATAGAGACACCAAGAGAATACTTCTTCGGCTCAGATAAAGAGTGGGAAATACATATAAAAAACGCTAAGCAGATACAATCTTTAAAGAAAGAATTAGGAGATAAGTGATGTCAAAACTGGTCTATTTAGCGGGGAAAATAGATGGACTTTCCTGGGACAAAGCAAATAAATGGCGTGAAAGAGCAGTTATAGAACTTGGGTTATATGGCATCTCAGCATATAATCCCCTGGCACATCAAGCTCATCTTAGGGGCGTTGCTGAAATCAATCCAGACGTGGTACAGGATATAAAAAATCAAATTCCTGTGAATGATGAGTTTTATTTAAAGCATGCAGATATTCTTCTTTGCAATTTAGAACATGATAATGTAACAGGAACTCTTTTGGAAATTGGGTATGCAAGAGCGTTAAGAAAATTGATTGTAGCATTTGGTAATTCCAGGTTGTGTAAACATCCTTTTATTGAGAAGTGGGTTGATCTTAAATTTACCAGTCTTGATGATGCTTTGGGATACATAATCGATCTTTTATCACAAACTTAGGAGGCGTGAATGAAAAAATTAAAGATTCTTTGTTGTTCCGATTATTTCAAAATACATACTGGGTTCGCTTGTGTCGCTCGAAATATCATTCAACGGATAAGAAAATTAAATCCTAATATTGAATGGCACTATCTAGCCTGGTTTTACGATCCAAGAGCTGAGGTTAACTATCCTGATTATGTTGATAGAGATAAAGTTTATCCTACTGAAAGAACGAGAGAGGATATATATGGTGCTATTACTTTTCCAAAAATTATAGAAAGCAAAAAATTTGATATAGTATGGGTAATAGGTGACGCATGGATGAGTGAGCCACCAGCAAGACACAATATCTTTAAGAATTATACCTTTATCCTATATACTCCTATCGATTCAACCCCCCCATCTTTGAAATTCAAACATATCTATGAGTCCGCTGATGTTCTCGTTATGTATACTCGCTGGGGGCAAAAAGTTTTTGCTCGCACTTTTCCTAACATTAAAACCACAGTAATACCACATGGTACAGATATAAATACATTTTATCCATTACCCGAAGATGAGAAAATAAAAATGAGAGACCGCATGGGGACGGGGAAAAATATTTTTCTTGTAGGAAATTTTAATCGCAACCAGCCAAGAAAAAATATCCCTGAGCACCTACTTGCTTTTAGATTATTCATCGATGCTTGGAAATCCTGCCCTAAATGCGGAATGGTATACTTTGAAACCAAGATAAAAGAGATAAGGAACAAATTTAGCCCTGATAGAGAAATTGATATAGAGAGGGTAGATCTTAGCAAGATAAAAAAATGCTCTAGATGTGGCTCTTCGAACCTTTATGAAGGTGAAAGTAAAAAAGGCAAAGCATATCTTTTTCTACATATGGTATTTAACTCACCACCTGAGCAAGGATGGAATATTACTGAAAAGCCATGGGGTGGGGATCCTGGTGGGCTTGTTGAGATGTATGATTTGGAAGGATGTGTTTTACATACAGAGGGTATAACTGTTGGACGAGGCGTTACAGATGACGAGCTTAATAAGTTATACAATGCAATGGATCTTACAGTAAACGCATCTGCAGCAGAAGGATTTGGCTTGACTTCTCTTGAAAGTATGAGCGCCGGGACTACTCCGCTTGTGACTAATTATGGAGGGCATGTTGATTTTGTTGAAAGAGATATTCAGAAAATAGATATTTTTCTTTACCGTCCCCAGCCTATAACTAATGCTCTTTGGGCAATACCTGATGTTTTTGATTTTGTTAAGAAACTTGATCTTTTTTACTATGATGATCCTGAAATTTTGCACCGGAAGTATGGAATGCCCAGGAGCATTATCTGTGGTAAAAAATTAAGAGAACTCTGCTCAAAAGAAGATAGAGAAAAGGTGGTTAAATATTATAACTGGGATAATATAGCCAAGATGTGGCTTCAGCTTTTTGAATCAGTGAAACTAAAGCATAGGTTAAGGCCAGGGGACAGAATAAGGCTGACTAAAGTTTAAAAGGAGGCAGGAGATTGGCAAAAATACTTTATAAAGGTGATATTTACAGTCCTTCAGGCTACTCCAATGCTATAAGAAATTATATAAGATGTCTTCTTGATTTGGGACACGAAGTTGCTATAAAACATGTCCAGCATGATAGAATTCAGTTTGATCCAAGCGGGTTTGATTTTACTTTAAAGCTTTCTAATTTTTCTTATGAAGATGCAGATATTGTGATAGATCAGGAAACTCCTGAGTTTTATGAACCGTACAAAAATCTTGTCAATATAGCCTACTGTGTTTGGGAGACATCCCGCCTACCTGATAGTCTTTTAAATTGGGCTGATCAGTTAAATAAGATGGATATCATATTTGTCCCTACCGAATTTAATAGAAAAATTTTTCAAGAAAGCGGAGTTAAAAAACCTATTTTTGTCGTGCCTCATATAATAGATACAAAAAAGTTTAAGCCTGGAAAGGGATTAGAGATAGAAGGAATAATGAAGGACGATGTAGTATTTCTAGCATGCTTTCAATGGACTTCGCGAAAAAACCCTAAAGATCTACTTTTGGCTTATGCATCAGAATTCTCTAGATTCGAGCCAGTATCTTTCATTTTAAAAACCTATGCAAATGATTTTTCTTTGCAAGAAGAGGAGAGAATAAAACAGTTAGTTCAAAATGTACTTTCGCTTACAAATATTGATGATCTCCCCGATATATACTTATTAACCAAGCCGGTTGAGAGTGAAGAAATGCCTTTTATTTATCAAAGAGCTGATATTTTTGTTAGTGCAAGCCATGGAGAATCTTTCTGTCTTCCAGTAGCAGAGGCTATGAGCTGTGGATGTGTTCCTATTGTAACAGGGTGGTCAGGGCAGTCTGAGCTCATAACAAAGCATGGATATGATGGTTTTTGGGTAGATTATATTTTAGAACCTGCGGAAAAAGTTCCTGGAAGTCCTTGGTATAGCAGTAAGCAAAACTGGGCAAAAATAAAAGTTCTAGATCTGAAAAAAACTATGAGAGAATTATATGAACTTAAGAAAAGTAATCCTCAAAAATTGAAAGAAATTTCTCAAAACGCCAGAAACACCATTGTTAAAAGATTCTCTTTCGAAGCTGTAGGCAAAATACTCGATAACATCATCAAGGAGGTTGCCAATTAGAATACAAAATCTACCACCAAAAGCAAAAGAAAGATTCAAGAAGATGCCTTTTTATTATATAACCAGGGCTATGCTGGCTAAGGACCATTATGGTAGAAGAATCTTTTCAGATTTACAGGAAGATATAATTG
>JAGHCO010000126.1 GCA_021160405.1 Candidatus Aerophobota bacterium | reverse complement strand
TTTTTATAGGTTTAAGGCTCATATTTTTCCCTTTGTGCCTTGGTGACTTAGTGGTCTGAACTGTTACAATTATTCTTTTTTTATCTTAACTCTTTGCCCTAATTTATTTTCCTTGCCCAAAAAAAGTCGAATCAAGTTGGATCGATGCTTTATTATAATTATTCCAGCTGTGAGAACACTTAAAAGTAGATAAATTATTAGCTGGGTCCCAGAGTGAATCCAGATAAAAAAAGGAAGAGATATGGCAGCAATTATGGAGCCAAGGGAAACATAACGAGTAAATCCTACTACCACTACCATTGTTATTAAAGAAAAGAGAAAGGGTAGGGGAGTAAGAAAAAGAAAAACGCCAGCTGAAGTAGCTACCCCTTTCCCCCCTTTAAATTTTAAGAAAAGAGGCCAATTATGCCCAATTATTGAAGTTAATCCACTTAGTCCTTTAACCAGACAAGGATTAGTTGGGATAAAAGAAGAAAAAAAACTTCCCATATAAACGGAAGCTACACCCTTCCCTATATCTCCTGCAAGAGTAACTAAAGCAGGAACTGTTCCTATGACTCGAAGGACATTAGTAAATCCAATATTCCCACTGCCAAATTTTCTTATATCTATACCTTTTAGAAGCTTACTCATCACATATCCTGTCGGGAAGGAACCTAACAGATAACCTCCTAATAGACAGAGGAAGAACAATAGCATTTATTTACCAAATCCCTGTCTTAATTTTTTCTTAATTTTTTCTTCTATGAAATCACCCATTACAACTTTCTCATCATCCGATGTTAGAGAATTGATTCTATTTTCTTTTTCCTTTTGGTTCTCCCTTTCTTTTAATTGTCGCACACTCAACCTGATTCGCCTTTTTTCTCTATCTATTTCCACAATTTCTGCACTTATCTTTTCCCCCACAGAAGTAACCTTATTTGGATGATGAATATATTCACTGCCCAGTTCAGAAACATGGATAAGTCCATCTATTCCTGGCGCTAATTTTACAAAAACACCAAAGTTAGTTATCTCCTGGACTATTCCAGAAACTGTGTCTCCTACCTTATATTCCTGTAATAGTTTTTCCCAAGGATCGGGCTGAATTTGTTTTAAACCTAGGGCCATTCTTTTCTCAACATCCTTTACATCCAGCACCTTTACCTTTACTATCTCTCCTACTCGTACCACTTCCTTAGGATGAGATATACGTTTATCCCATGATAGATCTGATATATGAATAAGTCCCTCCAATCCTTCCTCAATTTCTACAAAGACACCAAAATTAGTAAGGTAAGTAACTCGTCCTTCCACTAAAGATCCAATTGGATACTTCTCTTTTACTGTAGACCAGGGATCAGGTTTAGTTTGTTTTATTCCCAGAGATATCTTAGACTTCTTTTTATCCAGTTTTAGTACCTTTACCTTTACTATCTCTCCCACACTTACTACCTCATGAGGATCTTTTACCCAACCCCAGGAGAGATTTTCAGGATGAATTAAACCATCAATTCCACCTAAATCTACAAAAACTCCAAATTTAGTTATAGAACTAACTCTCCCAGTAACTATTTTTCCTTCTTTTAGATTGGAGAGAGTTTCTTCCTTTCTTTTCTCTTTTTCCTCCAGTTGGAGAAACTTTCTGGAAACTACTATATTCTTGGAATTCTTATTTAACTCAATTACTCTAACCTTTAGCAAATTTCCCACATATTTTCTTAAATCCTCGTTTCTTTTTAAACTAACATGAGAGGCGGGAACAAAACAACTTAAAGAACCCAAAGTAGCTAATAGTCCTCCTTTTACTATTTTGCTCACCTTTACTGTTAGTGGTTTTCCCTGTTTAAAAGCCTCAGAAAATTTTTCCCAGCTAAGACGAAAATCAGCTTCCTTTTTAGATAAGAAAAGAGGTCCTGAAAAATCTTTTTTAATTACACAAACATTTAGCTCTTCTCCAACCTGTGGAACTTTTTGAGGCTTAGATTGGTATTCTGTCCAAGGCATAAAACCCTCCGATTTCGTACCGATGTCAAGCAAAACTCCATCTCTTCCTACTTGTACAACTTTTGCTTTTATAATATCTCCCTCTTTAAGCGGTTTAGGATTTTGATACTGATTAACCATATGTGAAAAATTTTCCTTCTCCTTAGTTTTAGAAGGAACAGGTTTTTTTTCTTCTTTCTGCATTTCTTTTTCTACTTTTTCTTTTTTCTGTATATCTTCCTTAATTTTTAGTTTTCCCTTGATTAAGCTATTGGCAGCCTTATCTAACATATTTTCTTCTCTTGATTTAATCAATTTAACTTTTCTCCCTCCTTGGTAAATTTATCTTCTAATATTTTTTTAATGTCCTGAATAATTTCTCGTGGCGTACTAGTTCCACCGGCAATACCTATAGTTTCAAAATTTTTTAATTCATCAAAATTTAAGTCTTCTTTCCTCTCCACGAAGTAAGTTTTTCTTTTTAAAGATTGACATAGCTTAACCAATTGATAAGTATTGGACGAGTTATGCCCCCCCACTATTATCATTGCTTGCACCTTTTTAGCCAAGTTCTTTACCTCTATTTGTCTTTGTCTTATTACTTCACAGATGGTATTGAAAACCCTAATTTCTCCCCTTCTTTTTACTAAATTCTTTACAATATTTTGAAAATTGTCAAGTAATTCAGTAGTTTGAACTATTACCCCTATATTTTCACTCTGTGGTATGTTTTTTACCTGAGCTGGATTGCTTAGAACGTACATTTTCTGATTGGGAACATTAGCTTTTACTGCCTTTACTTCCGGGTGGGATTCCGAACCAATCATTACTATTTGATAGAATTGTTGAGAGAGAAACTTAGCTATTTTTTGTACTTTAGCTACATAAGGACAGGTAGCATCAATCACTCTTAATCCTCTTTTTTTTCCTTCCTCTATTAAAGAGGGGTCTATTCCATGAGCTCTGGTAATTACTGTGCCTTTATTAATTGAAGAGAGGTTAGAAATTACCCTCATACCTTTTTTAGTTAACTGTTCAATCACCAAAGGATTATGAATTAACTCCCCCAGGCTGTACACTGGGCCTTCCTTTTTCTCCAGTTCCGATTTAGCTAATTGAAGAGCGTTTATTACTCCAAAACAAAAGCCAATTCCGGAAGGAAGAAAAATTCTCATTGATTGTTAGCTAATTTTTGCAACTCTTCTCTTAGTTTTCTTTGAAGTATATCAATAGAGTTTTCCTTTTCTTTAAGAAACCCATTTATGGATATAGGTTTTCCAACTTGAACTTTTATTTTACTTGGTCTAATTAGCTTTTTCCCTGGAGGCAAAGCCTTCCCAGTTCCCTTTATTACCACAGGAATTAAAGGAACTTTAGACTTTAGAGCTATCCTTGTAGCTCCTTGGCGGAGTTTACCTATTTTTTGGGTCTTACTTCTGGTACCCTCTGGGAAAAGAGCTAAGATTCTATCCTGAGAAAGAAGATGCAGAGCTTGCTGGTAAGCTCTGCGATCCAGCTTGTCCCTTTTTAAAGGGAAAGCTCCCAATGCAGTAATTAATTGTTTAAACAGAAAGTTTTTAAACAGTTCCTCTTTAGCTAAAAAATTTAATTTACGAGGAGTGAGTAGACCCAGAACAATAGGATCAAGATAACTGCAGTGGTTAGAGGCTAAGATTACTGCTCCCCTCGAGGGGATATTTCTCCTGCCCTTAATCTCTATCCCAAAAAAAACTTTAAAGGTAATTAAAGCTAATCCCCATAGTAGATAGTACCACCAGGGGGTTTCTTTTATTTTACTTTTTTCTCTACTATCTCCCATATTTTTTGTAAGGTTTCAGAAATGCCAAAATTAGTATTATCTATAATAATAGCATCTTCTGCCTTTCGTAGAGGAGAGACTTCTCTTTGGCTGTCTATTTGATCTCTTCTTTGAATTTCCTTTTCTATCTCTTTTTCTGAGCAAGAGATTCCCCTTTGCTGATATTCCTTCCATCTGCGGTGAATTCTCTCTTTAATAGAAGCCACCAAGAAAATTTTTACCTCAGCTTGGGGGAAAACTACAGTTCCCATATCCCTTCCCTCAGCTACCACACCTCTCCCTTTAGCTATTTCTCTTTGCTGTTCTACCATTTTTTCTCGTAATTTCTTTACTGTGGAAATGGGAGAAACCCATTTATTTACTAATCGAGACCTAATTTGAGAAGTTACATCCTCACCATCTAAGTAAACTTTAACTTTTGTAAAATCAGGGTTCTGCTTTAAAGATATTTTGGTAGTCTCAGCAAGTTGATAAAGAGCATCTTCATCTTCTATATCTATTTTATTCTTTAAAGCTTTTAATGTCAAAGCTCTATACATTGCTCCTGTATCCAGATAAAGATAACCAAGTTTTTTTGCCAAAAGATGAGCAACTGTGCTTTTACCAGAAGCAGATGGTCCATCTATAGCAATAATGAGGTTTTTTTTAAGACGAGAAAAGGATCGACTTAAGTTCCCTAATGAAGGTTTCATTTTCTTCTTGAGTTCCAATAGTTAGTCTTATATATTGAGGTAAATTGTAACTTTCCATTCCTCTTACAATTATTCCTCTTTTAAGAAGCTCATCTACTATCTCTTTTGTTTTTTCTCCAGTTCTAATTAGAATGAAGTTTGTCTGAGTAGGAACAAAAGGGATTTCCATTTCCTTTAAACTATGATAAAGAAACTTTTTCCCTTCCTTAACTAATTTTTTGCTTCTATGTAAGTGCTCTATATCACTGAGAGAAGCTAAAGCAGCTATCTGAGCTAAAGAATTAACGTTGAAAGGTGGACGAGCTCGGTTTAAAATGTCAATGATCTCTTTTTTAGCAATTCCATATCCTATTCTAAGTCCGGCTAACCCATAAATTTTGGAAAAAGTTCGCAGGATTATTAAGTTCTTTCCTTTTCTTACCCATTCCAGGGTCTGAGGATAATCAGGGTCTTCCACATACTCACAGTAGGCTTCATCAAAAATTATAAGGATACTGGAAGGAAGGAATTTAAATAAATCCTCTACTTCTTTTTTTCTGACAATGGTCCCGGTAGGATTATTAGGGTTGGCAATAAATATAATTTTGGTTTGAGGAGTAATAGATCTAAGCATTTCGGAGATATTTAGCTTAAAATTTTTGAGAGGGATGGGAATTACCTTTCCCCCTGAGAGTTGAGTGTCTATTTTGTACATTAAAAAGGATGGGTCTCCCATTATCACCTGATCCCCTTTTTGAATAAAAAAACGGGTGAGCAGAGAAACAATCTCATCCGATCCATTTCCTAAGATTATATTTTCCTTATCTAACTTAAATTTTTTAGCCAGGCTTTTTCTTAAATAGTATCCTGCTCCATCAGGATAGAGATGAATACGAAAAGCATAATTTTTAATAGCTTCTACTGCTTTAGGAGAAGGACCAAGTGAATTCTCATTGGAGGCAAGTTTAATCACCTTTTTTAAACCTAATTCTCTTTTTACCTCTTCTACAGGTTTTCCAGGAATGTAAGGTCTAATCCTTAATATATCAGAAGAAACTAATTTTTCTATGGAAAACTTACTCAAGTATTCCCCCTTTTCCCATTCACGCATTAACGGATTTTTAAGATGGCTCCCTGTGAAGAAGGACCTACAAGATGGCTATAACGAGCCAAGTACCCATCTTTTATTACTAAAGGAGGCGCATTCCATTTTTCTCTCCTCTTTTCCAGCTCTGCTGAAGGTATATCTACATCTAACCTTCTTTTAGGAATGTCAATAATGATAGGGTCTCCATCTTTGAGTAAAGCAATGGGACCACCCATTGCTGCTTCGGGGCAGATATGACCAATACAAGGTCCTCTTGTTCCTCCGGAAAAGCGACCATCGGTGATTAAAGCTACCGATTCAGAGAGGCCCATTCCTACCACTGCTGATGTAGGAGAAAGCATTTCTCTCATTCCAGGACCTCCTTTAGGACCCTCATAGCGAATTACTATTACATCGCCACCTTTAATTTCATTTCCTAAAATTGCTCTCATAGCATCTTCTTCATTGTTAAAGATTCTTGCTTTACCCTCAAATCTTTTCATATTTTCCTGTACTGCTGATTGTTTTACTACTGCTCCTTCGGGAGCTAAAGATCCGAAAAGAACAGCTATACCTCCTTCTCTCTCATAGGGATTTTCAAGGGATCTAATTACTTCATTATCCCATGTTGGTGCCTCCTCAGCAATTTTTAATATAGATTTTCCCGACACGGTAAGAGTATCCGAAAGCAGGGGTCTCATTACATTTAAAACGGCAGGGATTCCTCCTGCCCACTCTAAGTCTTCCATGAAGTTTTCTCCCCCTGGTCTCAAACTTACTATATGAGGAGTTTCTCTTCCTATCTTATCAAATAAAGTAAGAGGAAGTTTGACCTTTGCCTCTGCAGCAATAGCTAATAAGTGTAAAACAGTATTTGTAGATCCTCCAAGAGCCATATCCACTCTAATAGCATTTTCAAAAGCTTCTTTTTTCATTATATCCCGGGGAAGAACTTTTTCTCTAACAAGTTGAACAGATCTTACTCCAGTGTTATAAGCAAGTCTTTTTTTCTTAGAGGAGATAGCCAAAGCGCTTCCTGTTCCTGGAAGGCTCATCCCTAAAGCTTCGGTAAGACAAGCTGTAGTATTAGCTGTATACATTCCTTGACAGGACCCTACGCCTGGACAAGCCTCTATTTCTAAAGAACTTAACTCTTCTTCTCCAATCTCTCCTTTTTTAAACCTTCCTACTGCTTCAAAAGTATCTCTTACAAGAGAAAGTCTTTTTCCTTGATACCTTCCCGATAGCATAGGCCCGGAAGTAATTACAATAGCTGGAATATTTATTCGAGCAGCAGCCATTAACATTCCTGGAGTTATTTTATCACAGTTAGTTAAAAGAACTAAACCATCAAAGCAATGAGCGTTAACTACAGATTCAATACTATCGGCTATTAGCTCTCTTGAAGGAAGAGAGTACTTCATTCCCGAATGACCCATAGCTATTCCATCGCATATAGCGGGAACTTCAAATGTAAAAGGACATCCTCCTCCTGCTTCTACTCCTCTTTCTGTGAATCTTTCCATATCTCTCATGTTGATATGTCCGGGAACCACATCACTGAAACTGGAGGCAATGCCAATAAAAGGCTTTTTTAATGATCTTTTTGAAATTCCTGTAGCGTAAAGCAGGGCCCGATTAGGTGTTCTCTCCAGTCCCTTTTTTATCTTGTCACTTCTCAATTCCATAATATATTCTCCCATAGTTACTATTTGACCACAATTATCACAAACAATTTCTTCGTATTCAATTTTTGCCCAATAAGTCTTTGCACCGAATTTTATTTTTTTGTGTTTATCTGTGTGAATCAGTGGCTAAATTTAGTGGAGGCAGGGGGAGTCGAACCCCCGACCTCGTCCACGCCAAGGACGCGCTCTCCCATCTGAGCTATGCCCCCAACAAAATAGTCCGTACTCCTAAGTCTGGTTAGAGATTTTCTCAAATGTAAGAATTCATAGGTCTAACTTGCTGCCAAAAGGTATCTATCTCATTAACTCTTTTACACATCTACTTATCACTCCTACTCCCACGTTTTACGTTTTATCTCTTACCATTAACCCCTTATTCATCTCTTCATTTAAATTTTCTTTAACTGCATCAGCCCATAATCTTTCCAGTTGATAAAATTGTCTTGTCTCCTCAGAGAAAATATGCACTACTACCGACCCAAAGTCTAAAAGAATCCAGCTGTTGTTTAGGAAATCACTGGGGTTTAAAAGAGGGACTCCCTTTTCCTCCATTTTTCTTTTCAACTCCTTAGCTATAGTTTGCATGTGAACAGAGGAATCTCCACTGCAGATGAGGAAATAATCAGTTATTATGGAAATCCCCTTTAAATTTAAAAAAACTACATTTTTAGCCTTTTTATCTTGTGCAATTTTAATTGCCTGTAGGGCTAACCCTCGAGAGGTCAACTCTCTCTCCCTGTTTTTGTCTTTATTTTAGGGAAATCAAATTTCATTATACAAAAATCTATTATGGAGTCAAGTTTTCCTGTAGGTGGGGTCGGGTCTTAACATTTGACATTCATCTTCATACTGTGTCATTATAGTCAATTATAAATTTAGGGAATGTCAAATGTTAAGACCCGACCCCCTTCTGGTACAATTTATTCTTGTAAATATACTTTTCCACTGCTTGAGGAAGCAAGTATTTAATAGTCTTATTCTCCCTTACTCTCTTTCTTATCTCAGTTGAAGAAATAGCTAAAGCTGGAATTTCAATTAAATAGGTGAAATTTCTAAAACGCGGATCTATCTTCTCCCACTCCAGTTTGTATCCAGGCCTGGATGCTGCTATAAACTTGGCAAGCTTGGGCAGATTCTCACTCTTGTGCCAGGTAGATATCTCAGCTATAGCATCGGCTCCAGTGATGAAGTAAAATTGAGTTTTTTCTCCGTATATTTTTTTTAATTCCAGGAGAGTATCCCGAGTATAAGATTCTCCTTTCCTTTCTATCTCTATTGCTGAAACTGAAAAATACTCATTGCTTGCTGTAGCTAAAACTGTCATAATCCAGCGATGTTTTGGAGCAGCAATTTCATTGTTATCTTTATGGGGAGGTTTACCTGAGGGAACAAAAAGCACCTCATCCAGTCCAAATTCATCTCTAATTATCTCAGCTGCTACCAAATGTCCCTGATGAATTGGATTAAATGTCCCTCCCATTATCCCCAATTTGTAAGGTTTTTCTTTCATTTGGCATACTCTATAGCTCTTAGTTCTCTAATTACTGTTACTTTGATTTGTCCCGGATAGCTTAGTTCTTTTTCTACTTTTGCAGCAATTTCTCGAGAAAGCCCAGCTGTTTCCTCATCAGTTACTGTGTTTGGCTGAACTATGATACGTATTTCCCTTCCTGCTTGGATGGCGTAGGCCTTATCCACTCCTGAAAAAGAATTAGCTATCTTTTCTAAGGTTTCTATCCGTTTAAGGTAGGCTTCTAAAACCTCTTTTCTAGCTCCTGGACGAGAAGCAGAGATTGCATCTGCTGCTTGAATTAACACATCTAAAGTTGTTTCAGCTGGTTCGTCCTCATGGTGGGCAGCAATCGCATGGACTATTTCGGGACTCTCTCCATATCTTTTAGCTAACCTTGCTCCTATCAGGGCATGGGGACCCTCTATTTCTTGATCCACAGCTTTGCCAATATCGTGAAGTAATCCTGCTCTTTTAGCTAATTTTTGGTCTATCCCTATCTCTGCTGCCAAAATACTTGCTATATAAGCAACTTCTCTGGAGTGTTGCAAAACATTTTGCCCATAACTGGTGCGAAATTTTAATTTACCTAACAGATTAGTAAGTTCAAAAGATAAATCAGAAATACCCATATCAAAAGCTACTCGTTGTCCTTCTTCCTTAACTAATTCTTCTACCTCCTTTTTAGCTTTTTCTACCACTTCTTCAATTCTAGCTGGGTGGATTCTGGTATCAGCTACTAATCTTTCTAAACTAACCTCAGCTATTTTTCTCCTTAAAGGATCGAAACAAGAAATAACAACAGTCTCTGGTGTATCATCAACAATTAAATCTACCCCAGTTAAGGCCTCGAAAGTTCTTATATTTCGCCCTTCTCTTCCTATTACTCTCCCTTTCATTTCTTCATTGGGAAGAGAAACAATGGAAATTGCTGAATCAGCTGCCTGATCAACGGAACAGCGTTGAATAGCTGTAGCTATAATCATTCTTGCCTTTTTATTTGCCGTTTCTTTGGCCTCCTTCTCTACCTCTTGAATTATTTGGATAGCCTCTTCTTTAGCTTCCTCTTTTATAGCCTCTAAGAGAACTCTTTTTGCTTCCTCAGAGGATATACCCGCAACTTTTTCTAATTTTAATCGCCATTGAATTTCCAGCTCTTTGATTTGCTTTTCTTCCTTTTCTATTTCCTCTTCTTTATATCTAATTTCCTTTTCTTTTTGTTCCAGTTCTCGAATACGTCGATCCAGGTTTTCTTCTCTCTCAATTAGCCTTTCAGAAAGCCTGTGGAGTTCATCTCTTTTTTCTCTGGTTTCTTTTTCAAACTCAGTTCTGATTTGGTGGATCTCTTCTTTTTTTTCCAGCTCTATTTCTCTTCGCTTAGTCCTGATCTCTTCCTCTACCTGAGAGAGCTTCTTCTGAGCTTTGGTTAAAAGAGAATCAGCTTTAAATTTACTCCAGAGAATAGCTACTGCTCCCCCTACCAATATTCCTACAAAAATGTATATCAAGCTTGTAATGCTAATTGAAATCACCCCCCCTATTTATTCTCAAAGATCAATTTTCCTTACTTTTTATTAAAAGATACATCTTTTAAGAGTTTTTGTCAAATCTTGTCAAAAGATATAATAGGTGATATAATCAAGAAAAAACTAATCAGTCGGCTGATCGGTTAAAAACAAGTTCAAAGCTAAAAGAGGCAAAGGGCTAAAGACAAAAGGTTCAAGGTCCGACGTTCAAGGTTGTTTTAGAGCAAATAAACGAGATGTATCCTTCTTATTTAAAATTGTACAAGAGTGGCGAGTTAAAAAAGAGAATAAAAAGAGCCTATGGATTAATGGAAAGTTGTCGAATTTGTCCCAGAAACTGCCGAGTAAACAGAAGAGAAAAAAAGGGATACTGCCGAGCAGGGTTAAAAGTATCTGTAAGTAGTTTTCATTTGCATTTTGGGGAGGAACCACCTATTTCAGGATACAGAGGCTCGGGAACTATTTTCTTTACTTACTGCAATCTGAGATGCGTTTTCTGTCAAAATTACCCTATTTCTCACCTGGGCAATGGAAATGAGATTAGTCCGGAAAGACTTTCTGATATGATGATAGTTCTTCAGAAAAAAGGTGCCCATAATATAAATTTGGTTACCCCCACTCATTTTGTTCCCCAAATTTTATTTAGCTTGGATTTAGCTATAGAGAAAGGTTTGCAGATTCCTCTGGTTTACAATTGTGGAGGTTATGAGTCAGTGGAAACTTTGAAGTTATTGGAGGAAGTAGTTGACATTTATATGCCTGATATAAAATATGGAGGAAGGAAAGAGGGTGAAAAATACTCCTCGGCTCCCAATTACTTTGAAGTAGCTAAAAAAGCTGTGAAGGAAATGCATCGCCAGGTTGGAAACTTAAAACTAAATAAGGAAGGAATTGCTAAAAGAGGTCTTCTGGTAAGACACTTAATTCTTCCCAATGGATTAGCAGAAACTAAAAATGTTTTTAACTTTGTAGCCAAGGAGATTTCTCCTCAAACCTATGTTAGTATTATGAGTCAATATTTTCCTGCTTATAAGGCACTCTATATTGAGGAGTTAAACAGGAAAATCACCTTAAAAGAGTACAACCAGGCTCTTAAAATAGCTGAGGAAGTGGGTCTGGAAAATGGATGGAGACAGGACTAAAAGTTGATAAATTATAAATCTGCCATTTTTCAAAAAAGATTAAATTTTTATCTGCAATTGGTATTAGCTGGGGTTAGCGGATTAGCTATAGTTTGCCTTATTATGGAGTATGGTTTTTCTGTTTCCTCTAAGCTGGAGGACACTCTTCATCAGTTGGATTTTTTGGCAGCGGGGATAATGGTAGGACAGCTCTTTCTTAAATTAGCTTTATCTCCTGACAAAAGGGTCTTCTTCCAAAACAACAAGATGGACTTCACTGCAATATTTATATTCTTTCTCTTATTTTTAGGAATTACAGGGATTTTTAAGGTTCCAAAGGCTTTTCCTTTTTTAAAAAATAAAGGCTTTTTCTCTCTCAGTTATTCTTATTTACTGCTGTCTCAGTTATATATTCTTGTTTTCTTAGGATTAAGAGTTCCCCAGATAAATAAATTAGTTGTAATCTTTAAGCTTAGGCCGCCCTTAGTTGTTATTACAACTTTTGTGCTAATAATTGGGATAGGAACATTTCTCTTACTTCTTCCTCACTCCACAGTTTCTGGAAAACACACCAGTTTCTTAGATGCTCTTTTTACTGCCACCTCAGCTACCTGTGTCACTGGGCTCATTGTAGTAGATACGGGAACGCATTTCTCTACCTTAGGACAATTAATTATTCTGCTGCTTATTCAAATAGGAGGTCTGGGATTAATGACTTTTACTTCATTTTTCGCCCTGGTTCTGGGTAGAGGATTTGGAGTTAGAGATAGGGTTCTTTTAAGGGATATTTTCAGTTACCATGATATGGGCAAAGTTGGTTCTCTAATTTTATCTATCCTTAAGGTTACCTTTGTTTTTGAAGCTCTGGGCTCAATTCTTCTTTATCTGCAGTTTCTTCCTCAAGCAAAAAATGGTTTCTCAGCTGCTTATTCAGCTATTTTCCATTCCATATCTGCTTTTTGCAATGCTGGTTTTTCTCTCTATTCAGATAGTTTTATTCGATATCAATCCTCCTTGGGGATTAATTTAACTATGAGTGGTTTAATCATCGCTGGAGGGCTTGGTTTTACCGTTATTGTTAACCTTTTAAAAATAGGTTATGCTCGTTTTAAAGGAAAAAGAGAGATGCTTTCTCTTCAGAGCAAGCTTGTTCTTTTAGTTTCGGGAGTTTTAATTCTTCTGGGAACATCTCTTTTGTATTTAGCAGAGAGACATGGGGTTGCAGATGGTCTTTCTTTAAAAAACAAGATACTGGGAGCATATTTTCAAGCAGTTACAGCGAGGACAGCTGGATTTAACACTTTAAACATAGCAAAATTAACTATTCCCTCTTCTTTTCTTCTTATTATGCTTATGTTTATAGGTGCTTCCCCTGGCTCTACCGGGGGAGGTATTAAAACCAGCACCTTTGCTGTCTTAATTTTTACTATTAAATCATTAGTTAAAGGAAAAGAGAGAGTAGAAGCTTTTAAAAGAACTATTCCCAAGATGGTGGTTTATCAAGCTCTTTGTGTTGTTATTTTAGCCTTGGGATGGATAGGTATCTCTACTCTTTTACTTTCCTTCACCGAGAAAGCTTCATTTTTAAATGTCTTATTTGAAGATTTATCTGCTTTTGGAACAGTAGGACTTTCTCGGGGATTAACTCCTCACCTCTCTACAGTAGGAAGAGTGATAATTATACTAACAATGCTTGTAGGTAGAACAGGTCCTTTAACCTTAGCTTTAGCAATAGGAGGGAGAAAAGCTGCTGAGCTTTATGAGTACCCCGAAGAAAGAATTGTCATTGGATAAGGAGTTTTAATATGCGTAAATTTGCCGTGATTGGGTTAGGCCGCTTTGGAGCTGCCGTGGCCCAAAGTTTAGCCGAGAGAGGAGCTGAAGTAATTGTAGTGGACAAGGATGGACAGTTAGTGGATAAGTTTAAAGGAATAGTAGATTTAGCTGTTAAATTAGATTCCGCAGATGAGGATGCTTTAAGATCTCAGGGAATTGATAAAGTAGATGTTGCTATAGTAAGTATTGGGGAATTTGAATCTTCTGTGCTTACCACTGCTTTGCTTAAAAGAATGGGAGTACCTATGGTTATCACTAAAGCTTCCCATACTACTTCTCATATACAGGAGAAAATATTAAATCTGATAGGAGCAGATAGAGTAGTTTTACCGGAAGTTGAGATGGGTAAAAAATTAGCTCAAAATCTTTTATTCTCTAATATTCTGGATTATATTCCTATTTCTGAGAAGTATAGTGCAGCAGAGGTACGTTCTCCTGCTTCCTTCTGGGGTAAAAGGATTGGTGAGCTTAAAATAAGAGAAAACTATAAGGTCAACATTCTTGAGGTGAAGAAAATTTCTCCTGAAGGAGGCAAAGTAGAAAAGATAAATTATTTTCCTCAGGCTGATGATGTTATTGAAAAAGGGGACATTCTTTTAGTTATTGGAGAGGAAGAAGATATAGAGCGCTTCTCTAATGAAAAATAGGTAATCCAGTTTGCTTCTTAGAAAAAATTTGCTATACTATAAAAAGTAGACGAAACGGACGATATCATATCTTCCTCTGTATCTTAGTGGCTGAACTGTTACTACTAAGAAATTAAAATATGGAAGGGGGTGAGTAAAATGTGGGGACTAATTTTGAAAATACTGGGCTACCTCTTTGGAGTTGTGGGAGGAATTAGTTTAGTAATAGGAGTAATACTTCGTCTTTCTCGAGGGCCGGCCGGTACCCTTATTTCTAATTTGCGAGCTAACGCTTTTGTAGAATTTTCCCAAGTTTGTCTTATATTTGCTATTGCTTTTGGAGTAGCAGCAATTATGGAGAGTATGGGTGAAAAGAAAGAGAAGGGTAAAAAGTAAAATCTCCAACCCAACAAACACTAATATTTAGAGACATAGAATTTTCAATAATTTGTAGCCGCCAATCCTTATTCAAACTTAGGATTATGGATTACGAGAGCAAGTGCTATTTTGCCGGGATGGCGGAAGAGGCAGACGCGCATGGTTGAGGGCCATGTGGAGGTATTTCTCCATGGGGGTTCAAGTCCCCCTCCCGGCACCACAGGCAAAAAAATAGTAAATACTCACTAAAGCATGTCTACCAATTCCAAAAACCGAGATTGCTTCGTCGCTTACGCTCCTCGCAATGACACGTGGTTCACTGAATATTTACAAAAAATAGAACCGTTCCCTTTCCCCTTTTCCAAATAATAAAAATGAAGATATTAGTTCATATCTGTTGTGCTCCCTGTGCTGTACATGTTTTTCCAAAATTAAAACAGGAATTTGATGAAGTTATGGGTCTTTGGTACAATCCTAACATTCATCCCTTTAGGGAATACCAACTGCGTCTGAACTCAGTAAAAAAATGGGCTGAGCAATATCAGATTAAAGTTATATACGAGGATGTTTACGATATAAAAAGTTTTCTCAGAGAAATTGTCTACAGAGAGTCTCATAGATGTTTTTTCTGTTATCGAATGAGACTAAAAAAAACGGCAATTTTTGCTAAAAAAGGAAAATTTGATTATTTCGGCTCTACTTTGATTTCCTCTCCCCATCAAGATTCAAGACTAATTCAGGATGTAGCTAATGAAATTGCTAAGGAATACTCAGTTAAGCCTTACTTAAAAGTAATGAAAGAAGGGTGGAAGCAAAGTCAGGAACTATCTAAAAAGCTGGGTCTTTACCATCAGCAATACTGTGGATGTATTTATAGCGAGGAGGAGAGATTTAAAGGAAAGAATGGAGCAAAAAATTAAGAAGATTTTCTCGGCACCTTTTCTTGATGAGGTTAAAATATGGGTTAAGGGAGGTAGAGGAGGCAATGGATGTATGAGTTTTCGCAGAGAGAGGGGAGTTCCCCGTGGTGGCCCTGATGGAGGAGATGGAGGAGATGGAGGTAGTGTAATTTTAAAGGTGGATAAAAAAATATCCACCTTAATTTTTTTTCATTATCATAATCATTTTCGAGCTGGCAAGGGAGAGCATGGGAAGGGTAAAAACAAGCATGGCAGAAAAGGGAAGGACATTTTTCTTAAAGTACCTCCAGGGACTTTGGTTAAAGATGAAAAAGGAGAAATACTCGCTGACTTAAAGAGAGAAAAAGATGAGTTAGTGGTGGCTCAGGGAGGAAAAGGAGGTAGAGGAAACGCTCAATTTAAATCTTCTGTTCATCAGACTCCTCGAGAAACAGAAGAAGGTAAAGAAGGTGAGAAAAAATGCCTAAGCTTAGAGCTAAAGCTAATAGCTGATGTTGGAATAATTGGAGCTCCCAATGCTGGTAAATCAACTCTTCTTTCTAAAATATCCAATGCTCATCCCAAAATAGCCTCTTATCCATTTACTACCTTGAGGCCATATATAGGAATAGTAAGAGTAGATGAAGTAAGCTCGTTCATTGCTGCTGACTTGCCGGGCTTAATTGAAGGTGCCCATATGGGAAAAGGACTGGGAGATAGATTCTTGCGGCACATTGAAAGATGCAAAATTCTCATACACTTAGTTGATGTGGGAAGTCCATCTTCCATTAATCCTATTAATAGGTTTCAAATGATAAATAGAGAACTTGAAAATTATAATCCAAATTTGTTAAAAAAACCTCAGATAGTAGTAGCTAATAAGATGGACCTGTTGGGAGCAAGGATGAGATTTTTAAAACTTAAGGAGAAATTGGACAAACAGGGGTTTCCTTTGCTTCCCATTTCTGCTATAAAAGGTGAAGGGGTAAGACAGTTAATTGGAAAAATTGCTATTTTATTAGGAGAGGGAAGGTGAAGAGAAAAGATATTATTAACAATGCTCAAAGACTGGTTATAAAGGTGGGAAGCAGCCTCTTATTAACCCAGGAGGGGGTAAATTTTCTCTTTATAGAGAGGCTAATTAGAGATATCGCTCATCTTAAAAGGGAAAACAGAGAAATAATTTTGGTAAGTTCAGGAGCCATTGGTCTGGGGAAAAAAGAACTGGGGATAGATAATAATTTAGGAGCCCTTCCCTCTAAGCAAGCTTTAGCCAGTGTAGGTCAAACCCAATTGATGAATCTTTATTCCAGATTTTTTCAAAAATACAAGCTTTATACGGGTCAGGTTCTTTTAAGTGCTCAGGACCTATCCCGTCGTTCTACCTATTTAAATGCTCGTAATACCCTGCTCACCTTGCTTAAATTAGGAGTTGTTCCTGTAGTAAACGAAAATGACACTGTAGCTGTGGAGGAGATAAAATTTGGAGATAACGATACTCTTTCAGCTTTAGTAGCTGGATTAGTAGATGCAGATTTACTAATAATTATTTCTGATATAGATGGATTATACACGTCTGATCCCAAGAAAAATCCCCAGGCAAAATTTCTCCCCGAGATTTCTCTTATAACTAAACAGATAGAGGAAATGGCTCAGGAAAGCTGTGTAGAAGGTAGGGTAGGGGGGATGAAGACAAAAATTAATGCAGCTAAAATATCTACTCATTCAGGTATTCCAGTAATTATTGGAGGAAATAAAGAAAAGTTTTTAGAGAGATTGTTTTCTGGAGAAAAAATAGGAACCTTATTTTTCTCCCCCACCCATCGACTTGCCTCAAGGAAAAAGTGGATAGCCTATGGAAAATCCTCGGGAGGAAAAATTGTAGTTGATAATGGAGCTAAAAAGGCTCTAATAGAGGAAGGAGGAAGTCTTCTTCCTGTTGGGATAAAACAAGTTCAAGGGAGGTTTCAAGCTGGGGATTCAGTAAGTCTGGTAGATGAGAATAACTTAGAATTTGCCCGAGGTATTGTCTATTACTCATCAAAAGAGCTGGAAAGGATAAAAGGAGCAAAAAGCTCATCTATTGAGAAATTATTAGGGTATAAATACTCTGATGAGGTTATCCATCACGACAATTTAGTGATACTGTAAATTAAACGCTCAAATTTGGTATCCCAATTCTTTTAAAGATTCTTTTCGTCTACGCCATTTCTTCTTTATCCCCACTCGAAGGTCTAAATAAATTCTACAGCCCAAACGCTCTTCTATTTCCTCCCGAGCTAATTTTCCTATTTGCTTTATCCTACCCCCGCCTTTGCCAATGAGAATACCTTTTTGTGAGGGATGTTCTACATAGATAGTTGCTCTAATATAAATTAAATTTTTATTTCTTTCCTCAAAACTTTCTACTTTGATTAACGTTGAATAGGGTATTTCTTGCCGGGTAAGAAGGAAAATCTTTTCTCTAATTAGTTCCGCCACTAAAATGCGCTCAGGTTGATCAGTAATTAAATTTGATGAATAATAAGCAGGATGAGAAGGAAGATGTTGAATAACCTCTCCCATTAGGATAGAGAGATTAGTTCCCTTTTTAGCTGAGATGGGAATAATTTGAGTAAAAGGGAAAAGAGCTCTATATTCTTTTTGCAAAGAGTCCAATTGGATTTTTTTTACCTTGTCCATCTTGTTTATAGCTAAAAAAACAGGCTTTTTTACTCCTTTTAAATCCTGCAGGATAACCTTGATGAACTTGATAAACTCATCCTCCTTTGAGATAGCAAAGGGCTCCACCATCACAATTATTAAGTCCACCCCTTCCAGACTTTTAAGAGCCTCCTCAATTATATATCTATCGATGGGAGTTTTAACCTGATTAAGATTAATTATGCCTGGCGTGTCTAAAAAGATTACTTGAGCTTCGTCAAAGGTTACTATTCCCCGAATGATATTCCTCGTAGTCTGAGGCCGAGAGGATACAATAGCAATTTTTTCCCCCACTAAATAGTTAAGCAAGGTGGATTTACCCACATTTGGTCTTCCTATTAAAGTAACAAATCCTGACTTAAACTTCTCCACTTTATTTTCCATATTTTTAGAGGATGGGAAGGTATTGTTCCAGCTCATAGGAGGTAACCTGAGAGCGGTATTTTTCCCATTCTATTTTTTTATTCTCTATGAACTTAAAGAATAAAGGGTCACCCAAAGTTTTTCTTAACCACTCACTTTTCTCGGCTACCTTTATTGCCTCCCATAAGTTCTCAGGAAGCTGGCCTATTCCTTCTCTCTTTCTTTCCTCTTCACTCATCTCGTAAACATTTCTTTCCACAGGCTTCACAAACTCATATTCCTTCTCTATTCCTTCTAATCCTGCTGAGAGCATCACGGCAAAGGCAAGATAAGGATTACAAGCAGGATCTGGAGATCTTAACTCCACGCGGGTAGCCTTCTCCTTTCCTGGCTGATACACAGGCACTCTTATTAAATCAGACCTATTTCGCAAGGCCCAGGAAAGATATGTAGGAGCTTCATATCCGGGAACTAACCTTTTGTAAGAGTTAACCCACTGGTTGGTGATTAAGGTAAACTCAGGGACATGTCTTAATAAACCAGCGATGTATCTTTTAGCTACTTCCGAAAGATGATACTTATCCTCGGGATCAAAAAAAGCGTTTCTTTCTCCCTTAAATAGAGATTGATGAGTGTGCATACCACTGCCGTTTTCTCCATAAATAGGCTTAGGCATAAAAGTGGCATAAACACCGTGCTTTAGAGCGATTTCCTTGACTATCAGACGATAAGTTATAGTGTTATCAGCCATGGTTAAAGCATCGGTGTATCTTAAGTCAATTTCATGTTGGCTTGGAGCAACTTCATGATGAGAACACTCTACTCTTATTCCCATTTTTTCTAAGGTAAGCACTGTCTCTTTGCGAAGATTCTTTGCTACGTCTTGTGGAATAAGATCAAAATAACCACCTTCATCTAATCCTCTTGGGGGTATATCAGGAGAGCAAAAATAAAAATACTCCAGTTCCGGCCCTACATAAAAGGTGTATCCTAAGTCAGAAGCTCTTTTCAAGTTTTTTTTCAATACATAACGTGGATCGTTCTGATAAAAACTTCTGTCCGGCTCCAGAATATCACAAAACATTCTTACTGACATCCCAGGATCATTGGAATCCTGAGGGAGAAAACAAAAAGTGGAGGGATCAGGCATAGCGATCATATCACTTTCCTCAATTCGAGCGAACCCTTCAATAGATGAACCATCAAAACCAACCCCCCTTTCTAAAGCTCCCTCCAGCTCTTCCGCTGTAATAGCAAAACTCTTTAGAGAACCTAATATATCAGTAAACCAGAGGTATATAAATTTTACCTCTTTTCTTTTTACCTCTTCTAATACCCACTCCTTACTTTTATTAATCATTTATTCCTCCTGTATCCCGGATATTAAGATATTTCACTGGAATTTTGATTATATTCCTCCAGAACTTCCCTTTGGATTGTTTCTCTTAATTCTTGGTTAAGAGGATAGGCAGTATCTATAAACTCACCATTGGGTAGCCTGCGGGAGGGCATTGCTACAAAAAGTCCTTTCCTCCCCTCAATTACCTTTAACCCATGGACACGGAAAGAATCATCAAAAGTAACTGTTACCCAGGCTTTAAACCTATCTTTTCCTTCAACTCTTCTTACCTTAACTTCCGAGATTCTCACTCTATCCCTCCTTGAAATAGTAGTTTAGTTTATCACTTAAATTTTTCCCGTCAATAATATTTTTTTACTCGCATTCTGTATACCCGCAGGACCTGCAGACAAAGCACCCTCCCTCATATTCAATAGCACTGCTTCCACATTGAGGACAAGCACCTATCCATCTTCCTGAACCTCTAGTACCTCCCCTTTCGCTTTCGGGAGAGATCTTTTTAACTGGAGGTTCACTTAAAGGCAAAGGAGCTTTCTTTTCCGCTTGATACAGCTCAATAGCTTTGCCTACAGCATCGGCACAAGAAAGCACTTTATTTTTCCCAAATCCCCAGGGTCGATCACAACTTATCCCTTTAAGTTGTTTAACTATTAGCTCCCAGGGAATACCAGATCTTAACCCCAAAGAGACTAATCTACCTATGGCTTCTGTTTGAGAGGCAGCACACCCACCCGATTTGCCTAATCGGGCAAATACTTCAAATGGGTTTCCTTCCTTATCCTCATTTATGGTGACATAGAGATCTCCACAACCAGTTCTCATTTCTCTGGTTGTTCCATAAGTTACCCTACCCCGAGGACGAGGAATAATTTCTTTCTTTGATTTTTCTTTGTTAGCTCCCATTTTTATCACCTGTTCCTCTCTACTTTTATCTCGATAAATAGTTATTCCTTTACACCCCATCTTATAAGCAAGAATAAAGGCTCTTTTTACTTCTTCCTTTCTAACCCGATTTGGAAAATTTATAGTTTTAGAAACAGCGTTATCTGTATACTTTTGAAAACAAGCTTGCATTTTAATATGATCTTCGAAAGATATATCCAAGGCCGTAACAAATATTTTTCTTATGGATAGAGGAATTTTTGAAATTTGCTGACATGAGCCTTTATTATTAGCTATCTCTTGTATCAACTCTGAAGAATAAAATCCTTTTTCCCTGGCAATTCTTTCAAATTGTTCATTTACGTATAAAAGTTTTTCTCCTCCTAAAACCTGTTTATAGTAAAGTATACTAAATAGAGGTTCTATTCCTGATGAGCAGTTAGCAATCATACTTATACTTCCAGTAGGAGCGATAGTGGTGGTAGTGGCATTTCTTAGCTTTAAGCCTTCTTTCTCCCACCTGCTTCCCTTGAAGTTGGGAAACACCCCTCTTTCCTTAGCTAAATTCTGCGAGGCTTTCTTAGACTCATCTTGAATAAAACTCATTACTTTTTCAGCTAAACCCAAAGCCCTTTTAGAGTTATAGGGGATGCTTAAGTTTATTAACATATCGGCAAAACCCATTACTCCTAAACCAATTTTTCTGTTAGCCTTTGTATTTTTAGCAATCTGGGGCAGAGGGTATTTATTGGCATCAATTACATTATCCAGAAAGTGGACAGCAATATGAACTGTTCTTTTTAACTTATCCCAGTCAATTTCACCTTTCTCTGACATTTTGGCCAAATTAATACTTCCTAAGTTACAACTTTCATACGGGAGCAGGGGCTGCTCACCGCAGGGATTTGTTGATTCTATTTTCCCCACTTGAGGGGTGGGGTTATCTCTGTTTATCCTATCCAGAAAAACCAAACCAGGCTCTCCGTTGCTCCAGGCCATTTCCACTATTTTGTTTAAGACTTCTGTAGCATTGAGTTTTCCCGAAACCTTCTTTGTACAAGGATCAATTAAGTTGTAATCTTGTCCCCTTTGAGCAGATTCCATGAATTCATCACTAACAGCTACAGAAATGTTAAAATTATTTAAACTCTCCTCTTTTTCCTTAGAGGTAATAAACTCTAAAATATCAGGATGATTCACATTTAGTATTCCTATATTAGCTCCCCTTCTCCTTCCCCCCTGTTTAATTGCCTCGGTACTGGCATTAAATACCTTCATAAAGGAAACCGGGCCACTGGCTACTCCTGAAGTTGTGCCTACAAGACTTCCCTTAGGTCTTATTTTACTAAAGGAAAACCCTGTTCCTCCACCACTTTTATGAATTAAAGCTCCCTGCTTTATAGTCTCATAAATGGAATCAATAGAATCATCAACAGATAAAACAAAGCAAGCAGAAAGTTGCTGCAAAGGAGTACCAGCATTCATTAAGGTGGGAGAATTAGGTAAAAACTCCAGCTTAGACATAATTTGATAAAATTCATCTTCACTTTGTTTTATCTGTTTTGAACTTTTTCCGTATGCTCTATCTGAGAAGGCTACATTAGAAGCCACTCTTCTAAACATTTCTTTAGGAGTTTCTATGACTTTGCCCTTCTTATCCTTTTTCAAATATCTTTTTTCCAAAACTATCAATGCATTATTTGATAAACTTATCTCCTCATTAGAATCTTTACTCATAGTATACTCCTTTTTAATTTCTCTCGTTTAGTTATATAAATTAACAGGTCTTTGTTTTTAAAAACTCATTATAATTATTTTCTGGAACAAAGCAAATTTCCTGACTATCTCTTTTGATAATAGGTAAACAGCTACTGAGCTATCTATTCCTCTACTCATTGTTACTGCTACTTTTATTCAGCCACCAAGGCACGAAGACACCAAGTAAACCGGTCTTAAAATTTTTAACCTCCTCTGTGCCTTGGTGACTTAGTGGCTGAACTATTACCATTTTTTACTAAAAAAGAATTTCTATAGCTTTATAAGGGCAAGAAAGAGCACATATTCCACAAATAATACATTTTTCTTCATTAAAACTCACCGTTCTTTCCTTTCTATCTACTTCAAAAGCACCTACTGGGCACAGAGCTACACAAGCTGTACAGTGAACACATTTATCTTTGTCCCACTTTATCTGTTGAGCTAAGGGTTTTACTTTTACTCCCAACCCGGTGAGGTAGTTTATACCACGGTTTAGATTATCTTTCTCTCCACTTATCTCTATATCTAGCTTTCCTTCTTTATAAGGGATAATCTTTGCCTTTAAAATATTAACTACCAAATCGTAGTTTTTGATTAATCTGTAGGTAATAGGCTCACCTACAAGTTCTCGAGGGAAAACTAAGGTCACTTTTCTATTCATAGCTTTCTCCTTTAAATTTAGTCTTTTTAATTATACCTATATTTTTTTTCTTGGCAAAATATTTATTTCTTGACAGTGGCAGGAACCTGTGGTATTATTAAGGAAGCTAAACTACTACGCATATTTTAATAAAGAGAGCTTAAGAGTGCTCCTTTTTCTTTTTTACAAAATGGGAGGGTTCCTCTCCTGTTATCTTCCCTCTTTTTTGAGCTATTGGATAGCAGAAAGATTAGCTGATTTTTTCTTTTTCTTCGCTAGAGGGAAATACATAGGTTATAAAAGAGCAATTTTAAATAATATAGCTTTAATTTTAGATAAAAGGAAGAGGGAAAGGAAGAATAGAAAGATAGCTCTTTTAATTTATCGTAATTTTGCTCGCTATTTAAGAGAGTTCCTTTGGTTACCTAAACTTAGCACTTCAAGATTTTTCCGCCAGGTTACCCCTGTAGGAGTGGAAAATCTTGACTATGCTCTCTCAAAAAGGAAGGGAACCGTACTCTTATCCATTCATTTTGGTAACTGGGAGTGGGGAGGAATTGGACTGGCTCTGGCAGGATATAAAATGAATTTTTTAGTAAGACCCCATAAGAATGCGTTTACCAATCGGCTGTTTAATGAGATAAGGAGTGCAAAGAAAATAAAAGTTATTTCTATAAACCAATTAAAGCAAGTTATTAAGGCTCTTAAAAGGAACGAAGTAGTAGCTATTTTAGCTGATGAGGAAAATAAAGAAGGTGTGAAGGTTGATCTTTTTAATCAAAAAGTTATGCTCGCTTCCGGTCCCTTTAAATTGGCCTATCGAATGAAAGCGCTAATTTCTCCTGCTTTTATGATTAGAGACAGGAAAACGGGAAAACAAAAAGGAGTGGTAGAATCTCCCATTGAAGTAAATACTCATCTTTCCCAAGAAGAAGCTGTAAGACAAGCAGCTCAGAAGTTTGCTCGAGTTATGGAAGATTACCTGAGATATTATCCTGATCACTGGCTTTTACTTGAAGATAAGAAAAAGATAGATATAACCAATGGGTAAAGATAAGAAAAAAGCAAGAATTCTTCTTTTATACGTTTCAGATATATCTGGCCATAGACAAGCAGCGAGGGCAA
>JAGHCO010000214.1 GCA_021160405.1 Candidatus Aerophobota bacterium | reverse complement strand
AGAGAACTTAGGCTAAACACAGCTAAGATTTTGCAAAAGACAGATAAAGGAGAACATGTCTTTATTACATACCGTGGGAAACCTCGTGCTGTTATTCAACGAATTACTGAAGATGAAATTGAAGATTATATTTTGCTTAATCACCCTAAATTCAAGGAGAAGATTAAACAAGCTTACAAAGAATCCTTGGAGGGGAAATTTACGGGCCTTGATGAGTTAATTGCTAAAACTGAGAAAGAAATTGCCAAAGTTCAACATAGTTCTTACTGAGAGTGCCCAGATAGATCTGCAGCAAATTGAGTCCAACTTGAGGCTGAAGTTATTAAAAAAACTTAAAATCTTGGAAAATTCACCTTTTCCTATCTCTACTGTTAAATCTATTAGAAAAATTAAAGCATCCCATAAGATTGCACTGTTCAGATTAAGATTTGGCACTTATCGAATTATCTATTATATTAAAGATAAAATGGTTTATGTTCTTGCTGTGGTTCAACGAAAGGAATTTGAGGAGGCAATAAAAAATATTATTTAATTAGCTAAAAAGCTTTTTTTAAATAAGAAATATCCAGACCAAAGAAAAACTTATATCCAGAACATATACTATTCAGATATGCTAACCTACAAAGACCCTTTAAAAAACCTTAGAAGGTACAGTGTGTATTCAATTTAAAAAGACTAAAGTAGCAAAGATTCTTGACAAATGAGCATTTGCGCCTGTAGCTCAGAAGGATAGAGCAGCGGTTTCCTAAACCGCTTGTCGCGGGTTCAAGTCCTGCCAGGCGCACCAATTTTACTCCTTATTATTTACAATTTGGTAGGCTAACTTAATTGCTTCTTGCCTTTGTTGAATTTTACCAGCGATTTGAGCCTGGTGTATTTTTTCTAAAATTGTAGAAATCTTGGGACCTGGCTGGATGCCTAAAAGCTTGATTAACTCATCTCCAGAGACCAACTTTGGGGGATGCAAGATTAATGCTTGCCTTTTAAAGAAAGTTGCAATAATCTTAGCGCATAAGTGCAGATAACCTGTATCCCCAGGCTTAGATGCAATTGCCGCAAGACAAGTTTCTACTGTTTCTTCTTTACCCTTTGAGAGAAATACACTTACCTCGGGAGAGTTAAGAGGTTTACCTATTGATTCTTTAAGCAAAGGAAGAAGATTTGTTACTTTTTGTATTAATTTTGTCTCTTTTCTGCCAAGTTTTAGAGCTTTAGTAACTTTTTCTACTATTCTTTTAGAGGGAGAAAACGGGGAAGTTAAACTAATTATCTTTATTACCTCAAGCCGAGCCTCACCACCCACTTTCCTTCTTAAATGTTCTATAAGCTTTGATTTAAGAGAAGAAAATAGCTCTGTTTCGAAGGTTAAGATCTTTTCTAAATAACGTAAATTTTCTGGATAAATAGGTGTACCCAGTATCCTTTCCAGCAGTTTCTTAGCGGCAGGATGAGTTAAATGATCTCCAGATCTGGAACTACTTAGAATAAGACAAATTTCCTCTCTAATTCTCTCTTTAGCTACTTCATCAATAGATTGATGTTTTTCAACAATCATATTTAATAGGTTATCTTCTATTTCAAAACCCAGTTGGGATTTAAGACGGAAGGCTTTTAATAATCTAAGAGGATCTTCATCCAGAGCCTCATCGGTAACTAATGCTATTTTACCGTTTAACAAGTCCTCTAAACCATTTTTTGTGTCGATTAAACAAAGATGAGGGTTACTTAGAGAGTTTGAATCAAGGCTAAGAGCCAGAGCATCTATAGTAAAATCTCTTCTCTTTAAATCAGATTCAAGTGTGGAGGATTTTTTCAGGGTAAAATCCAGTTGATACCCTCCGGAAAGAACTACTCTTCTTAGCTCGTTGTCTAAACAAATAGGAGACTTTCCGTACTCCCGAGCAAATCTTTCCACCAGCTCAAAACCAGAATCATCAAGTATGATGTCAATATCCCTGCTTTTTTTCCCCAATAAGCTATTCCTAATAAATCCTCCTACAAGCCAGGCTTTTCTTGTCTTTTTTAGCTTAATAAAAGATGCAAGAATAGGATTGCGAAGTTTCTGGCTAAGGTAACTCCATTTTAGGGTACTGTCTGAACCTCTTTCCTTGCGAATTTTATCTAAAATTCCATTGACAAATTTTCCAGAATCCAAAGTTCCGTAACGCTTGGCTATTTCTACAGCTTCATTTATAGTTACCGCAGGTGGAATTTTTTCCAAAAAGAGAAGCTCATATATACTAAAGCGGAGAATATTTCGATCTATTATAGCCATCCTGTCCAGAGTCCAGTTCTTGGCATAGCTTTTAATTATATCATCAAGCCAACGTAGAAAACAGCAAGTTCCTCGAATTAACTTACAGGAGAACTCCTCTACCTCGGGTCTGAAACGATAGCGGGAAAGAACAACTCTTAAAATTTCCTCTGCTGGGACTTCCCTTATATCCATTTGATAAAGAATCTGTAGGGTAAGTTCTCTTGCTTTTCGTCTATTTTTCATTCCTTGAACCTGAAAGAAAATCCGGATAAGTTTTCATTTTTATAAACTAACACACTTCTTAGCTTTGTCAAGCCTTTAAAAACATAAAGAAATATGTTATTTGACTTACTCTATATACCTGATATACTTTTTTAAAAAGAAAACATAACTATTAAGCCACCAGGGCACAAAGAAGTGATATGAATTTGTAATCTTGTCTATTTCACCTATTGGGTCATTTAACTTTTGTCTCTTTACCTCTTCTACACATTTATCCTCGTACCTTGGTGGCTGAACTGTTACAAAAATGTATACTAAAAGAAATGAGTTTAATCTATTTTGGAGAATAATAGGGGTAAGCAGCCTTGTATTAGGAGCTGTAGCATTTTACATACTGAGCACCACTCCCCTACCCTCTTCACCTGATATATCTATCCCTAAAACTGTAGAATTTACCATTTACCTTCTATCAATAGGGTGGCTGATTTCCTCCATATTAGTAAAGATAGGCTTAATTTTCAATAAGCTGTGGGTTAGGTTAAGTGTGCTTAGCTGCATTTGTTTTGTGTTTATGCTAATCAATATGGGATTAATACAGGCTGGCTTAGCGAAAGAGATACCTCCTCCACAAGAGCAATCTTCCCCTTATCCTTATAACTTTGTCTCTTTATGGTGGGTGAGTTGGTTCTGGATAGATATGATGGTAATAATAAGTGCTTGGCTAAAAAAGAAACTAACTAAATCATAAAAAGACCTTATCAATATATCTTTTCTTTAAGCCCGGCTTATTTTATCACCTGAATAATTCTTGGTTTGAACCTTTCTGTTTTAGCCCAGTGTTTATCTAACTGGTGAATAATAAAAAAGCTTATTCCTATAAATCCTACTCCCATAAGTAGAGAAAAAAACTGACCTTTCTTGATGAGCTCTCCCACCCCCAGTCCAATTAAAAACATAAGGGCAGGGACAAAGAAAAGGAGAAATGTCCCTTTTACTATCTTTCCTCCCTTTATTTCTACTCTAACCCTATCTCCTATCCTAACTCCCTCTTTTTTAATAGCATCTATATATCTTTTATCCTTACCTCCCAAATCGCAAATCTTAGAAGCAGGACAGGTTAAGCAAGCTGATTTTAAATCCACCTCTATTTGGGCTATATTACCTCTAATCCCTACTACTTTTCCATCCTCATACATAATTT